>NZ_JBFHGD010000065.1:0-14829 GCF_041583255.1 Trichloromonas sp.
CCATGGAGGTCATCGAAGAGTTGGAGCCGGTGCGCCGCGAGATTTACGGCGGCGCGGTGGGCTATATCTCCTTTGACGGCAACATGGACCTGGCGATCGCGATAAGGACCCTGGTGGCTCACCAGGACAAGATTCACCTGCAGGCGGGGGCCGGGATCGTCGCCGATTCCAACCCGGCTGCCGAATATGAAGAGACGGTCAACAAGGCCATGAGCGTGAAAGTGGCCATTGAACTGGCGCGACAGGGGTTGGATTGACATGCTGCTGATGATCGACAACTACGACTCCTTTACCTACAACATTGTCCAGTACCTGCAGGAACTCGGTGCCGAGGTCGAGGTTTACCGCAACGACAAGATCACGGTAGCCGAAATTGAAAAGAGGGCCCCGCGACAACTGGTGGTTTCTCCCGGGCCCTGTTCGCCCCTCGAAGCCGGAATTTCCGTGGCGGCGATCCAGGAGTTAGCCGGAAAAATGCCGATCCTCGGCGTCTGTCTCGGGCACCAGTCGATCGGGCAGGCCTTCGGCGGCAAGGTGGTGCGTGCCGCCTCGCTGATGCACGGAAAGACCAGCCCCATCCATCATGACGGCCGGGGTCTGTTCGCCGGATTGTCCAACCCTTTCGAAGCGACTCGCTACCACTCGCTGATCGTTGAGCGGCAGAGCCTGCCGGATTGCCTGCGGGTGACAGCGTGGACGGCTGAGCAGGAAATCATGGGGATGGAACACCGGGACTTGCCGATCTGGGGGGTCCAGTTTCATCCCGAGTCGATCCTGACGGTGGAAGGAAAGCGGCTGCTGAACAATTTTCTCGAAATGACTCGATAAATCGTGATGGGTGAGGCGCGAGGAGGAGCATGCTCCTCCTTTGTCCTTACGCCTTACGGGGGGTGGGAATGATCAAGACGGCAATAGCCAAGGTGGTTGAACGCCTGGACCTGTCCGAGGCGGAAATGATCGAGGTCATGAACCAGATCATGGGGGGGGAAGCGACACCGGCCCAGGTTGGAGCTTTTATCACCTCTCTGCGCATGAAGGGGGAGACCGTTGCGGAAATCACCGGGGCGGCCCGGGTCATGCGTGAACGGGCGACGCCGATCCGGGTCGGCCGGGTTCTTGATATCGACCGCGAAGAAATCAACCTCGATCGTGAGACGATTCTCGATACCTGCGGTACCGGCGGCAGCGGGACCAAAAGCTTCAATATCTCGACCACTGTCGCTTTCGTGGTCGCCGCTTGCGGCGCCAAGGTCGCCAAGCACGGCAACCGCAGTATCTCGTCGGCCTGCGGCAGTGCCGATGTGCTGGAGAAGCTTGGGGTCAACCTCGACGTCACGCCGCAGATCGTGGAGCGCTGCATCGACGAGATCGGGGTCGGTTTCCTGTTTGCTCCGGCCCTGCACGGGGCCATGAAATACGCTATCGGGCCGCGCCGAGAAATCGGCATCCGCACCATCTTCAATATTCTCGGCCCGCTGACCAACCCGGCCGGCGCCGATCGCCAGGTTCTCGGGGTTTATCGCGAAGAGCTGGTCGAGGTGCTGGCCAGGGTGCTGGTCCAGCTCGGCTGCCGCCGCGGTTTCGTGGTCCACGGTCTGGACGGTATGGATGAAGTCACCCTGAGCGCCCCGACCCGGATCGCCGAAATTCGCGACGGCCAGGTGCTGCTTGGCACCGTGGAGCCGGAGGATTTCGGTTTCAGCCGCTCGTCCCTGGCTGACCTGCAGGGGGGGGATGCCGAGCAGAATGCGCAGATCGTCCATGCTATCCTGTCCGGTGCTGCCGGCCCGAAACGGGACGTGGTACTGCTCAACAGCGCCTTCGCCCTGGTCGCTGCCGGACTGGCCGAAGAGGTGCCGGCCGCCCTGCAACTGGCCGCCCGTGCCATCGACGAAGGCCGGGCCATGGCAAAACTCGATGCCTTGATAGAAATGACCCGAAAATGATACTTGACGATATCCTTGCCCATAAAACGCAGGAGGTGGCTGCGGCGCGGGCGAAGGTGGCCCTGGCCGAGCTGCGGGCGCTGCTGGCGGATGCGCAGGCTCCCCGCGGTTTTGCCGCGGCCCTGCGCCGCAGGGCTGAAGACGGCACGGCGATTATCGCCGAGGTAAAAAAAGGCTCCCCCTCCAAGGGGATCATCCGGGCCGATTTCGAACCGGTGGCCATCGCCCGCAGTTACCAGCAGGCCGGCGCTGCCTGTCTTTCGGTTCTCACCGACAGCCGGTTTTTTCACGGTGAACTGGCCTATCTCCCCCGCATTGCCGAAGCGGTGTCGCTGCCGCTGCTGCGTAAGGAGTTCATTGTCGACCCCTACCAGATCTACGAAGCCCGGGCCCACCGGGCCGACGCCGTTCTGCTGATCGCCGCCGCGCTCAGCCTGAATGAGATGCAGGACTTTGCCGGTCTGGCCACCGAACTGGGGCTGGACGTGCTGCTCGAAGTGCATGACGAGGCCGAATTGGAGCTGGCCCTGCAGGTTCCGGTCGAGATGATCGGCATCAACAATCGCAACCTCAAGACCTTTCACACCGACCTGGCGACCACCGAGCGCCTGCTGCCGAGCATCCCCGCCGAAAAAATCGTGGTGGCCGAAAGCGGCATCAACAGCCGTGCCGACATCGTCCGGCTGACCCGGGCCGGTGCACGCGCTTTTCTCGTCGGCGAAAGCCTGATGCGGGAAGCCGATATCGAAACCAAACTGCAATCCCTGTTGCAGGACTGATCCAGAGAGAAGGAGCTGCCGTGGATACCAAAATTATTCTGCCGGAAAATCAACTGCCCAAGCAGTGGTACAATATAATTCCTGACATGCCGGGTCCGCTGGCTCCCGTGCTCAATCCCCAGACTCTGAAACCCGTGACTCCCGACGATCTGCTGGCCATCGTCCCGATGGCCCTGATCGAGCAGGAAGTTTCAACCCAGCGCTGGATCGATATCCCGGAGAAGGTACGCGAGATCTACAAGCTCTGGCGGCCTTCTCCGCTCTACCGGGCCCACAACCTGGAGAAAGCGCTCGGGACCCCGGCCAAGATCTATTACAAGTACGAAGGGGTTTCTCCGGCCGGTTCCCATAAGCCGAACTCGGCCATCCCCCAGGCCTATTACAACAAGCAGGCCGGGATCAAGCGACTGGCCACCGAAACCGGGGCCGGTCAATGGGGGAGTTCCCTGGCACTGGCCTGCAGCATGTTCGGTCTCGAGTGCACCGTCTACATGGTCAAGGTCTCCTGCACCCAGAAGCCGTATCGCAAAAGCATGATGCAGTTGTGGGGAGCCAACGTGATTCCCTCGCCGTCGATGGAAACCAACGCCGGCCGCGCCATTCTCGCCAGGGACCCCGGCAATCCCGGCAGTCTGGGGATCGCCATTTCCGAGGCGGTGGAAGATGCGGCGACCCACGCCGATACCAACTATGCCCTGGGCAGCGTGCTCAACCACGTCTGCCTGCACCAGACGGTGATTGGCCAGGAGGCGAAGGAGCAAATGAAGATCGCCGGCGATTACCCGGACGTGGTCATTGCCTGCTGCGGCGGCGGTTCGAACTTCGCCGGACTCGCCTTTCCCTTTATCGCGGATCGAGCCAACGGCAAGCAGGTGCGCTGCGTAGCGGTGGAGCCGGCTTCCTGCCCGACCCTGACCAAGGGCGTCTATGCCTTCGATTACGGCGATACCGCCAAGATGGCGCCGATTTCCATGATGTACACCCTCGGCCACGACTTCATGCCGCCGGGCATCCATGCCGGAGGGCTGCGCTACCACGGCGAGTCGGCCCTGGTCTCCCAGCTTTACCATGCCGGCCAGATCGAGGCGGTGTCCTACAAGCAGAACGCCTGCTTTGATGCGGCGATTCTCTTTTCGCGCAATGAGGGGATCGTTCCCGCCCCCGAATCGTCCCACGCGGTGCGCGGTGCCATCGACGAGGCCCTCAGGGCCAAGGAGGAAGGCAAGGAAAAGACCATTCTTTTCTGCCTGTCTGGCCACGGTCAGCTCGACATGGGGGCGTACGACGCCTATCTCTCCGGTTCTCTCGAAGATTACGAGTATCCGGAAGAAAATATCCGTCAATCGCTGGCCAATCTGCCCAAAGTCGATTAATTTATCGTAGGGGCAGGTTGCAAGCCTGCCCTTTGATTCCCGGGCGGCTTGGTATTCGCCCCTACGGCTACTGTCATGGTTAAAGTCAAGATCTGCGGTATTACCAGCATCGAAGATGCCCTGCACGCCGCCGCATGCGGGGTGGACGCCCTGGGCCTGGTCTTTTATGCCAGAAGCCCGCGGGGGGTGAGCCTTGACCTGGCACGGCAGATCGTGGCCGAGCTGCCGCCGCTGGTAACCACGGTCGGCCTGTTCGTCAACGAGACGCCGGAGCAGATCCGTGAGATCGTCGACACCTGCGGCTTGGATGTGATCCAGCTGCACGGCGACGAAGGCCCCGACCAATGTCTCTACCCGCCGCGCCGGGTGCTCAAGGCGCTACGGGTCCAGGGAGAACATAGCCTTGCCGGCATCGATGACTACCGGGTGTCGGCGCTGCTGCTGGATGCCTGGCGGCCTGACAGTTACGGCGGCACCGGCCATGTCTGCGACTGGCAACTGGCGGCGCGGGTCGCTGCCGGGCGCCGGGTGATTCTGGCCGGTGGACTGACTCCTGAAAATGTCGCCGAAGCGATCCGCCTGGTGCGGCCCTACGGAGTCGATGTTTCAAGCGGCGTCGAAATCGCGCCGGGTCGCAAGGATCCGGAACGGGTGGCGTCGTTCATCCATAATGCAAAATCCGCTGTATAGCGAAAGGACATCATGAAATTTTCCGAACTGAACCTGCCGGAGTCGGTCCTCAAGGGGATCGAACAGGTCGGGTTCGTCGAACTCACCCCGGTACAGGAAGAAACCATCCCGATTGCCCTGTCCGGCAAGGATGTCGCGGCCCAGGCCCAGACCGGCACCGGCAAGACCGCGGCCTTTCTCCTCTCCCTCTTTACCCGCCTGCTGACCAGCGGGAAACAAACCAGTAACAACCCCCGGGCCCTGGTTATCGCGCCGACCCGGGAGCTGGTGGTGCAGATCTGCGAGGATGCCAAGGGGCTCGGGGCTTTCTGTGACCTGAAGGTTCAGGCGATTTTCGGCGGAATGGATTATGACAAGCAGCGCCAGGCTCTGAAGGACGGTGTTGACATCATCGTGGCCACGCCGGGCCGGCTGATCGACTACGCCCGCCAGCGGGTCTTTTCTTTTGACCGCATCGAGGCGCTGGTCATCGATGAAGCCGATCGTATGTTCGACATGGGCTTCATCAAGGACCTGCGCTATATCCTGCGCAAATTGCCTCCCTTTGAAAAACGCCAGACGATGCTTTTCTCCGCCACCATGTCGCCGCGGGTTTCCGAGTTGGCCTACGAGTTCATGGACCTGGCCGAAAAGGTCGAAATCCTCCCCGAACAGGTGACCGTCGAGCGGATTGAGCAGGTTCTCTACCATGCCTCCCGGCGGGAAAAATTCCCGCTGCTGCTGGGGTTGCTCAAAAAAGAACCGGGCGCAGAGCGGGTACTGGTGTTTGTCAACACCAAACGGGAAGCCGAATACCTGGCCGACCGACTCAAGGCCAACGACTTGCGGGCCGCGGTTATTTCCGGCGATATTGCCCAAAATAAGCGGATGCGCATCCTCAAAGACTTCAAAGACGGGAAGCTGACTTTCCTGGTGGCGACCGACGTCGCCTCGCGGGGCATTCATATCGATGGAGTGACCCACGTCATCAACTACGATCTCCCCCAAGATCCGGAGGACTATGTTCATCGGATCGGTCGGACCGCGAGGGCCGGGGCGGTTGGCAAGGCAATCAGTTTCGCCGATGAAGACCTGGTCTTTCACCTGCCGGACATCGAGGAATACATCGGTCGCAAAATTCCCAGTCAGTTTCCCGGAGATGACGACTTCTTCATGGACTACAAGCGCAGCGCACCCCGCAAAAAGGTCCCGGCCCATCCCAAGCCGGCGCCCGGCGCCAAGACCAGGAAGCCGCCACGCCGGCGCCAGTCCAGTCGCCCCAAGGGCGATGCGCCGAAGAGCTGACGGGTGGCAGTAGCGCAACTGCGATGCTGAAAAAGGCCGCAACCCTGATCCTTCTGCTCAGTGTCGCCTTCGGGGTGATGCTGCTGTCGACTCGCTCGGCCACCTTCATTGTGCAGGATTCTCTGGCGCTTAAGGAGGATCCGGCGCGGGTCTGGCAGGTGCTGCAAGATGTTGGCGCCTGGCCCCGGTGGTGGCCAGGGGTTGAGACGGCCAGGCTCGGTTCGTCCTGGGCCGAGGGCGAACAGCTTGAGCTGGTGTTCAAGGGGAATCCTGCCGCCGGACCGGCGCGAATCGATCAATGGCGGGTCGGCCGGGAGATTGCTTTCAGCCGTGATGGCGTGCTGGGAAGCCGGGCCGGCACCAGCCTGCAATTGGAGTCGCAGCCGGGCGTCGTGCTGGTCACAGTCGAGTCGGTTGTGCGCGGTCCGCAGGCCTTTCTGGCGCGGTTCACCGGGCGCGAGGCCTTTTCCGCCTATCACCAGCGACTGTTGGCGGGGCTCGCTAAGCAGGCCCGCCAATACGATTTTTCGGGTGCAGCAAAGGAGCCTGCAGGTGGACGCTGAATTTACCAGGACTTTGGTCACTTGCCGCAAATGTGCCAGGTTGGTCGATTACCTGCAGACCCTGGCGCCCAAGGGGCCAAGAACCCGGAGCGATTACTGGAACCGGCCGGTTCCGGGGTTCGGCGACCCTGCCGCGCAGGTTCTGCTGGTCGGCCTGGCCCCCGGGGCCCACGGCGCCAATCGTACCGGGCGACCCTTTACCGGCGACGGGGCCGGCGATTTCATGTATCCCCTGCTGCACCAGGTGGGGTTTGCCAGCCAACCCGAAGTCTCCCATGCCGGCGACGGCCTGCACTTGACCGACCTGTATATCAGCAACGCCGTGAAGTGTGTGCCGCCGGAGAACAAGCCGACCGCCGCGGAATTTGCCCATTGCCGGCCGTTTCTTGCTCAAGAACTGGCTGCCCTGCCGCAGCTCAAGGTGGTGCTCGCTCTCGGCCAGGGGGCGTTCACCAGTTGTCTGCGGCTGTTCAAGGAGCAGGGGGTGATTGCCTCCTTGGGTTCTTTCCCGTTTGGACACGGGGTAAGTTATCCCCTTGAAAACGGCCTGACATTGGTCGCCAGCTATCACACCAGCCGTTACAATGTCCAGACCCGGCGCATCGACGAGGCCATGTTTCTGCAGTTGTTGCGGCGGGTCAGGCGCCTTGCCGCGGGAGAAAACGGTTGAAAAGGGCAGGTGCTTCGATTAAGGTAGAGCAGTTTATCCTGGCGCAAAGGTAAGACCACGGACTGGCGATCGGCTGCTTTCTGGTTGTCGGGTCCTTCTGACCGTATTTCAACGCTGAAAAAAGAACATCACGAGGTATACATATGTCCTGGTTTACAAGGTCAAAAGCTCCGATTGCGGCAGTGGAAACGAAAAAAGTCCAGATGCCCGAAGGCGTCTGGACCAAATGCAAGAACTGCAACGAAATCATCTATACCAAAGAGGTTGAGCGCAATCTCAACGTCTGCCCCAAGTGCGATTACCATTTCCGCATCTCGGCCCGCGAGCGGATCAGCCTGATCATCGACCAGGGAACCTTCGCCGAAATGGACAGCGCCATGGAATCGGTCGACTTTCTCGATTTCAAGGACTCCAAGCGCTACAAGGACCGGATCAAGGCGGCGGTGAAAAAGAGCAGCAGCGACGCGGTGATCTGTGGCAAAGGGACCATTGAGGGGATGCCGGTGGCGATTGCGGTGTTCGATTTCGGCTTTATGGGCGGCAGCATGGGGTCGGTAGTTGGTGAAAAAATCACCCGCGCCATTGAGCTGGGCCTGGAAAAGCGCTGCCCGGTCATCATTTTTTCCTCTTCCGGGGGCGCCCGCATGCAGGAGAGCATTCTTTCGCTGATGCAGATGGCCAAAACAAGTGCGGCCCTGGCCAAGCTGAAGAAGGCCGGACTGCCGTTTATTTCGGTGCTGACCGACCCGACCACCGGCGGGGTTACCGCCAGCTTCGCCATGCTCGGTGACATCAACATGGCCGAACCCAAGGCGCTGATCGGTTTTGCCGGACCGCGGGTCATCGAGCAGACCATCCGCCAGACTCTTCCCGAAGGCTTTCAGCGTTCCGAATATCTGCTCGAGCACGGCATGGTGGACATGATTGTCCCCCGTAAGGAGATGAAGCAGCAACTCTCCCGGATCCTGCGGATTTTCACCAAGAGCTGATCATGGATTTCCAGGAGAGTCTCGACTACCTGTACGGCCTCCAGAAATTCGGAATCAAGCTGGGTCTCGATAATATTCGGGCCCTGCTGGCTCGCCTGGGGCAGCCGGAGCGCAGCTACGGCGTCATCCATGTCGGCGGCACCAACGGCAAGGGTTCGGTCTGTGCCGGCCTGGCCCGTATTCTGCGGGAGGCCGGATATCGGGTCGGTCTCTACACTTCGCCGCACTTGCACTCCTTCACCGAGCGCATTCAGGTCGACGGCGAGGCCATCAGCGAAACGCAGGTGGCGCTGTACACCGACGAACTGCGCAGGGTGGCAGGGGACACCCCGGCGACTTTCTTCGAATTCACCACGGCGATGGCACTGCTCCATTTTCAGCGGCGGCAGGTTGATTACGCCGTGCTCGAAGTGGGGATGGGGGGAAGGCTCGATGCGACCAACGCCGTCGAGCGGCCCCGGGTTTCGGTGATCACCTCGATCTGCCGCGACCACACCGTCCACCTCGGCTTCGAGCTTCAGGCGATCGCGGCGGAAAAGGGCGGAATCATCAAGGACGAGGTGCCCCTGATCGTCGGCCGCCAATCCCCACAAGTTGTTGATGTGCTGCTTGATCTGGCACGGGGCCGGAAAGCGCCGGTGCGCCTGTGCGGCCGGGATTTCGGTCCGCGGTTCGATGTGTCGGGCTTTGCCTATACCGGCTCCGAGTTGCAGCTCGATGGGTTGCGTCCCGGCCTGGTCGGGGCTCATCAGCACGAAAACCTGTCTCTGGCTTTGGCCGTTGCCGAAGAATTACGCCGGCAGGGCGCCACCATCACGCCAGCCGCCATGCGCGCCGGGGTTGCGGCGGTACGCTGGCCGGGCCGACTTGAATGGTGGGCTGACCAGAGGCGGGTTCTGCTGGATGGGGCCCACAACGAAGGGGGGGCCGGGGTGCTGGCCTCCTATCTCGAAACCCTGGCGGGGAAGCGGGTGCGCTGGGTGGTCGGGATCAAGGGAGACAAAGACCCGCAATCGATTCTCGCACCGCTGCTCCCGCAGGTGTCGGCGCTGTACTGTACCGTTCCGCCGCTCGAGGATGCGGTCGCCCCTGCAATTCTGGCTGCCGCGGCCGAGGCGGCAGGCCGTCCCGCCCGCGTCTATAACTCATGCCGGGAGGCCCTGGCGGCTGCCGAAGCGGATTGCGGGGAAGACGAAATTGTGCTGGTGGCTGGCTCATTGTATTTGGTCGCCGCCGCCCGTGAGTATTTGCTCAGCGGCGAATCTACTATTTCTGCGCAGGGGTGAGGCCAGGACATCGCCCGGCTCGTCGGAAGGATCTGTTTTGTGATGCGATTTTGGCTGATGGCCCTGCTGTTGATTACGCTGTGCTGGATTACTCCGGCGCAGGCGAAGGTTACTCTCGGGATTGTGCCCCAGGCCGCCCAGCTCTTCCCCACCGTACCGCAGGCCCAGCGGTTCGCCTCCTATCTTGAAAAACGTCTCGGCGAAGAAGTCAGCATCCGCGTATTTCAGCTGCCGGCTGAACTGCACGAATGGTTGAACCGGTACCGGGTAGTCGACATGGCGGTACTCAAGGTCGACTATGTCCGCCAGCAGGCTGCCGGAGAGTTTCAGTTGCTGGCCACCGTCATTCCCGAAGGCAGGTCCGCCGAAGAGGCATCCGAACTGGTGGTGGCCCGGCAAGGGGTCAAACGCGGCCTGCGCAATCGGCTTGAGGTCGTGCTTACGGCCATGGGCGGCGACCCCGAGGGGCGTCAGCTTCTGGCTGAAGTCGGCATCGCCCGGCTGCTGGGAGCCAAGGTGGCTATGCCGATTGACCTGACGCGCCGTCCCGTCCCGGTCTCGCCTGTGGCCGAAGCGCAACAGCTGGCCCCGCAGGCGACGTTTCCGGCGGCTGTCGCGTCACCGGTTGTTGCCGACCAAAACAAACTGCAGGTCCTTGCCGAAGTCGTCCCCCTGGAGGCGCCAGCTGAAACCAAGGGCTCGGGGACCGTGTCGCCTCCGACAGCCGCCCCGTCGAAACCGGTAGCAGCGAAAACCGCTGGCAGCGGACTTGACGACCTGCGTGCCCCCCTGCCGGTCAGTCTCGAGGCGGATGAACTCGTCTACGATCAGGCCTCTTCTGCGTACCGAGCCACCGGAGATGTGCGGCTGAAGAAGGGGGCGGTGACGCTCGCCTCCGACCAGGTTTTTTACAATGAATCAACCGCCGAGGCCAAAGCCAGCGGCAACGTTCATCTGACCGAGCCTGCCGGCGACCTCAGGGCCGAAAAGCTTGAGTATAACCTCGATTCCGGTCTCGGCCGCATCACTTCCGGCACCGTGTTCATGAGTGAACATAACTTCCACCTGGCCGGCGCCGAAATCGAAAAGCTTGGCGACCAGAGCTACCGGGTCGAGGACGGTACCTTCACCACCTGCGACGGTGATGTGCCCTCCTGGAAATTCGGTGCCAGCCGAGTCGACGTCACCCTCGGCAAATATGCCCAGGCTCGCAACGTCCTTTTCTACCTGCACGATATCCCGGTCTTGTATCTTCCCTACATGGTGTTTCCGGTCAAGAACGAGCGTGAAACCGGCCTGCTGATGCCACGTTTCGGCTATTCTGACAAGCGTGGGGCGGAATTGTCCCTGGCCTACTACCAGGTCATCGACCGCAATCAGGACGCCACCTTCTATTTCGATTACCTTTCCGATTTCGGCACCGGCCAGGGGCTCGAATACCGCTATATTTTCGGGGAGGATAACGAAGGGGCCCTCAAGGGCTATTACGTCAACAATGTTCGTGACCAGTATCAGCGGGATAAAATCAAGGAGGACCCGGCACTTGCAGGGACGCTCGACGAAAGCGACCGCTATGCCGTCGAATGGAGTCACCTGGGAACGCTCGCCGGAAAATGGCGCCTGAGTGCCGACGTCGAATATGTCAGCAACCGCGACTATTTTGACGAATTCGGCGTGGCGGCCGAGGATTACAACAAGGACCAGGTCGAGTCAGTCGTTTATTTGAGCCGGGCCTGGCAGAATTCCATCCTGGCCGGTCAGCTTGACTATACCAAGGATTTGGAGGTGGACGACGACACCACCTTGCAGCGGCTTCCCGAAATCCGATTCGACGCACTGCGTCAGCGCATCGGCGAAACCCCCTTCTTTTACAGCCTCGGAACCTCCTATGCCTATTTCTGGCGCCGCGATGAGGTCGATGACAAGATCAAGGGGCAGCGCCTGAGCGTACGGCCCGCGGTATCTGCGTTCTTCACCCCGCTGGACTGGCTCGAGATCGTCCCCGAGATCGGCTACCGCGAACGGGCCTACCAGACTTCGGATGCCGGTCCAGGCTGGGAAAATGAGGGGATTTATGATCTTTCGACGCGCATCGGCACCAGCTTTTCCCGGGTCTACAACTCGGGCCTTGGTTCTTATAAGAAGATTCGTCACAGCATTGACCCTGAAGTTTTTTATTCCTACATTCCCGAGTCTGACCAAAACCATCTGCCGCGTTACGATTATCTCGACCGGATCGAGCCGGAAAACCGCGTTACTTACGCTTTAACCAACCGCTTTACCGCGCGTCTCGAACCGGAGCAAGGGGAGGCGGAATATCTCGAATTCCTTTACCTGCGATTGTCTCAAAGTTTCGATATCCGTCAGTCGCGTCATCGTCGGGAAGAGCTTGACGGGCGGGATCCCTTTTCCGATATCCGGGCCGAGTTGATCTTTGCTCCGACTCGCGCGACCTTCCTTGATCTCGATGCCCGTTACGACCCCCACGGGGGCTCCCTGCAGGCTTTCAATGCCCGCAGCGGGCTCAAAGACAGGGCCGGCAACGCGCTCTCCTTCGACTATCGCTATGTCAAGGACAGCAACGAGTACCTCGCTGGCGAGATCGACCTGGCCTGGTTGGCGCCGGTCTATCTCGGCTATGAACATCGCTACGATTTTACCGACGGCATCACGCTCGAGAAGGTCTTTGATGTCGAATACCGCGCCCAGTGCTGGAGTGTTTTTCTCACCATGCGGGACCGTCTTGAAGACCAGGAGTACATGCTGACTTTTGCCCTGACCGGTATCGGCAATGTGATCAGAATGGGGGGAGGGCTCGGTAGTAGCGATGGTGACGAGGAGTAATTTTCTTCCAATACGCAGATTTTATTCGAAGCCGGCAGCCGCCGGCTTTTTTTTGTCCGATTTTGCGTTGACAATAAAAGCAAGAATTTGCTAATAAGTAAAAACAAATATGACTGTTCCGCAGGGCGGCGGCTGAACGGTTTGGTTTCACTGCGTTAATGGAAAGGAGCAAAGAGGTCGCACTGGTATGCCGTGTCTATATCCAACTTATATCGCAGGAGGGAAAAAAATGATGAAAAAAATGCTGTACCTCGGTATGATCATCTTGTCTCTGGCCTTGACCGTTCCGGTCCAGTTTGCTGTGGCGGCTGAGCAGGGGGTGATAACGGCCCAGAGCCCGGTTAACATCAACACCGCAACCCTCGCGGAGCTCGAAGTTCTCCCCGGCATCGGCCCGGTATCGGCCCAGCGGATCATCGACTACCGCAGCGAGCGGGGACCCTTCTCCACCATCGACCAGTTGGTGGAGGTCAAGGGGATTGGTGACAAGTCCCTGGAAAAACTCAGACCGCTGGTTTCAACGAACTGATTTCCTTGCCCTGCGGTACCCGTCCCAGGACGGGTACCGCAGGCAAATCATTGACGCGTCGCAGGAGATCATAATGTCCGTGTCTGATCCGGCACCTAAAACCATTTGGTTTCCACTTATCCCTGGCCTGATTGTTTTGGCTGTCCTTGCTGCTGCAGTTTTCGGCGAAAAAGGGATTCTTTGCGCAGTTCAGTCAAATCAGCAGAAAGAGCTGCTTCTGCAGCAGGTACAAGCGCTGGAGCTGGCCAATCAGGGCCTGCGCAAAGAAATTGATGCCCTGCGTTCCGACCCCCGTTATTTAGAAGCCATCTCCCGTAAAGAATTGGGAATGGTTCGTGAAGATGAACTGGTTTACCAGTTCAGGTCCCCGAACGGAAGCGCCGCTCAGGTTTCTGCTGCCGAGCCTGTCGTCGAGCCCGCGGAACCCGGTCGCTGAGACCCGGCCACCTAAAGCTTGCTTCATCCCCATCCGGACTGTTTCGAATTTCTAATCAAGCACATTTCTTGACAGTTGCCCGCCTGTGAGGCTACGATATGTCTTCCTGCACGCCAACCGAGCCGGGAGGCCTTCGATGCCTTACGACGTTCGCAAAATCTGTCCACTTTGCGCCTGGCGGGGCCATTGCGCCAAGCGGTTTTCCCGCGGGGACGACAGTACATTGCACTGTCCCGATTTCAGCGAAGACGTGTTGCTGCGCGAGCCGTTGAAAGAGGCTGGGGCATCTGGAGGCGACTCCGAAACTTCCGTGTGAACAGGATACATTTTGATGTGCCGGTGTCAGTATCGCACTGATGCCATGCGGCCGGGATGATGATTGCCGTCCCGGCTGTTATAATCACCTGTAAGGTGAGAATCGGTGACGTTGGCGGCGGTTTGAGCTCGCTGGGTAAATCGCTGCCGGATCATTCATGCTTGTGGAGGGTTCATGGTTCACCAGGTCAAGTCGCGCACTCAGCGGCGGATGGAGAAAAAACAGGCGATTTTGCTCGTTGTCCTGCTGCTCGGCATTTCGCTGGTCAGTTTTTTTCTTGGTATCATGGTTGGCCGCAGCGGGTCGACTCCTGCCGCGATCAGCACGGAGACCGCAACCAGGCCGCTGCCGGTGGCGCCCAAGCCGCTGGAGCCGCCTAAGGCGGAGGTCCTTGTCGAGAGCGAACCCGAACCTGAGCCTGCGCCCGAGCAGAAAAAAGAGGGTTTGACCTTCTATGATGCCCTGCCCAAGGGAGAACAGCCGCCGCTTGGAAGCGGTATCAACCTGCCGCCCGAGGCCCAACCCGTGACGAAACCGGAAAGTCAGCCCGCGGCGGTCGAACCGGTGGCCGCGGTTCCGGCGAAACCCGTCGAGGCGGCGGCAGTTCCCCTGCCGAAAGCGGTGCCCCAGGGAGCTTACGTGGTGCAGGTGGCTTCATTCCAGCAGTTGCCTGATGCCACCGGGCTGCGCGACCGCTTGGCGAAAAAAGGTTATGCCGCATTTACCCAGGAAGCGGATCTTGGCAGCAAGGGGGTCTGGCACCGGGTTATGGTTGGCCCTTACGCTGGAAGCGAGGCGGCCGGGCAGGCGGCTGAGCATCTTAAGCTGCAAGAAAAGCTGGCAGGGATCGTCAAAAAGCAGTGATTTTTCGAGCTCGTAAGGGCGCTCAGTTTTTTTGGATTATTTTCCTTGACTTCTTTCGGTGATCCCGGTAGAGTCCCGATTCCGTGGCGCGGGGTGGAGCAGTCTGGTAGCTCGTCGGGCTCATAACCCGAAGGTCGGAGGTTCAAATCCTTCCCCCGCAACCAAAAAAACAAGTCCTCCCCATGCGGGAGGTTTCTTTAAAGTATTTCGGCGGTGTAGCTCAGTTGGTTAGAGCATGCGGCTCATATCCGCAGTGTCCG
>NZ_JBFHGD010000066.1:0-14719 GCF_041583255.1 Trichloromonas sp.
CGGTCGGTAAAGTCAAGCTGCAGCCCCTTGGCGGTCAGCTCCTGCAACTGATAATGAAAAGGCTGAGCCGCTCCTTTCGGCTCGGCGGGCTTGCCAGCCTCATCGGTCGGGGCCGGTTCGCGCAGCAGGTTCAGAAACGACAGCCGCCCCTCGGCGCTTCGCGACAGGGTCAAGACGCCGTCGTCCAGCTCGACCCGGTCGATCTCCAGCCGGTTTTCACCGCCATCGAAACGGCAACCGGCAACGCTCAGCCGGGCCAGCGTCACCCCTTCGTCGCCGCCGAAAGAGGCGGCAAGATCGTTCAGATCGAGCCGGCCGCCTTCAAGCCGGAGGATACCGTCGCTGAAAACAACGTCCCCCTCCAGCCCGACGCGGCCGAAAAGCGGGGCGCTGAGGTAGGGGGACAGGTACGGGGTATAGGCCTCAAGGCGCAGTTCATCCAAAGCCACCCGGGCCTCCACCGTCAGCGGCTCGGCGATCAGCCCGCCAGCGACCTGCAGCCGCTCCTTTCGGCCGCTTCGCAGCGACAGGGCATAGGTTGCCCGAGACTGTGGTGCGGTGGAAAAGCCGGCAACATCCAGGTTCAGATCGTGGACCTCGGCGCGGAAGCCTCCCTCCGGCAATTCGTCGCGCAGCTCCACCCGGCCGTTTTTCAGGTGCAGCTCGCCAAGGGTCGCCAGGAACGGGGCCGCCTCGGCCTCCGTTTCAGCCGTTGCCTGCCCGCTCGGCGCCGCGGGGGCCGTCAAGCCGGCAAAGCTCCAGCGGCCCTGCCGGTTGCGGCCGAGATAACCCTCGGGATTGTAGATATGCACCGTCTCCAGGTGCAGCTGCCTGTCGAGCACCTGCGACGGCGCGATGCGGGCCACGACAAAGGGCAGAAAGGCCAGGTCGGCGCCGTGCGGAACAGCGACGCGCAGGGCCGAGACGCGCATCTCGCCGGCCACCTGCAATTGCGGCTGTTGTGACTCGGTCGCCCGGTAGACGATCTCGACATCGCCGCCGAAATGGCCGGAAGCGATTTTGACCGGCAGCGCATTCGGGAGCAGGTCGAGGTAAAAGGGGATATCGACGCGGTTCAGATCGATAGTGACCGCCACTTCGACGGCGTCGGAAAAGAGCTTGAGCTTGCCGTCCAGGTTCAGCGGGGCATCGTTGATCACCGCATGGAAGACCGGGGTCACATACTTGTCGGCCAGGTAGGGGGTGTTGCCGATAAACGGTACGGCCAGGTTCAGGTCGCGGACGCTGTGGCGCTGGGTCTCGGCGCCGTCCTTGTTTTCAACGTACAGGGCCGACCCGTTGACGATCTGCAGGTTGTTGAGGGAAAACCGCAGCGGCTGGCCCTTTTCGGCCGCGGGCTTTTCGGGCGGCTCAGGCGCGGGGGGGGTCAATTCGGCGAAATCGGAAAAATTGAAGCGGTCGCCGGCGCGAAGAATCTGAACCTTTGGCCCGACCAGCTCGAACCCGGTGACGATCACCGCCTGCTCGAGCAGGGATTTCGGGCTCACCCGCAGTGTCAGTCGGTCAAAAGCAGCGAACGTCTCTGCACTGTTCGGTTCGCTGAGGGCGACATCACGCAGCTCAAGGGTCCAGTTCAGCGGACTGAGAAAGAGGCCGCCGAGGGTCAGGGTCCGGCCGGTCTGCTCCTTGAGCCAGCCGCCGCCGTAATGCCGCGCCAGCGAGGGCAGCGCCAGGGGGATCGCCGCCAGCAGCAGAACAACAACCAGCAGGACCGCCAGGGCGATTTTCATCCACCGCTTCATTGCTGCTCCTCTCAGGATGCAGAACTGGCGAAAACTTCCCGGTAGGCCTCCCGGTAGACGGCCAGATCCGCCGGGGAAAAGCAGACGAAGGTCACATGGGTGACGGTCGAGTTTTGCTGCAGAAACTCCCGCACCTCGCCCAGGGCGATGCGACAGGCCCGTTCAATGGGAAAGTGGTAGACCCCGGTGCTGATCGAGGGGAAGGCGACGCTGCAGACCTGGCTTTGCGCCGCCAGCGCCAGGCTGTTGCGGTAGCAGGCAGCCAGCAGGCCGTCTTCGCCGCGGTCGCCGCCATGCCAGACCGGCCCGACCGTGTGTATCACGTAACGGGCAAGCAGGTTGTAGCCGCCGGTGAGTCGCGCCTCACCGGTCGGACAGCCGCCCAGGCCGCGACATTCGGCCAGCAGTTGCGGCCCGGCCGCCCGGTGGATGGCGCCGTCGACCCCGCCGCCGCCGAGCAGGCTGCAGTTGGCGGCATTGACGATGGCATCGACCGGCTGCCGGGTGATGTCTCCCTGGATAATTTCAATCTGGACCTGGCGCACGCTCTCCTCCTCGCCGGAATAAGTCAAAAGACAGTTCAGAGTATAAGATTAGCGCACCGGGAGGGATCTGGAAAGGAAGTTTCGCTCAGGCTCAACGACAGGGAAGACTTATTTCAGGGGGGATTGCATGCGTGGCGACAACCGCACCAGCCGCTCGGCCAGGTCGAGCACCTCTTGGCGCACTTCGACGTTGAGCTTGCGAACCCAGCGCTCGGGAATGGCGTCGAGACCGTAGAAGGCGCCGGCGATCATGCCGGCGATGGCGCCGGTGGTATCGGCGTCGCCCCCCTGGTTGACCACGCCGACCAGGCACTCTTCAAAGCTGGCGGTGGTGAAGAGATAATGAAAGACCGTCTGCAGGGTGTCGACCACGTAGCCGGAAGCGTTCCCCTTGTAGTTATTGAACTGGAAGTTGGGATGCTGCTCGACCAGGTCGCGGGTGATGGCGTGCAGTTCGAAACGATCGGCGCCGAACATGGCCTGGTGCACCATGCGGCCGACGGTGATGCAGGCGCTGTCGGAGAGGGGATGGTTGTGGGTGATGCGGGACTGTTCGATGACGCAGCGCTGCATCAGGGCGTCGTCGCCGAGGCTGAACAGGGCCGCCGGGAGCATGCGCATGAGCCCGCCGTTACCGGCATCCCACTCGTTGTAGGGGGCCTCGATCACCCCCTGGCGCATGTAGTTGCGGATCCCCTTGCGGCAGGTGGAACCGATGTCGATCGGTTTGCCGCGCATCCAGGCCACGAAATTGTCGGCGATGCCGGGCAGGTTCCAGTCGCCGGCGTCAATAATGGCCCGGGCCATGGCCACCGACATCTCGGTATCGTCGGTCACACAACCGGGTTTAAGGCCAAGCCAGCCGCCGCCGCGGATTTTCTTGTGCACCTTGTACTGGGCCGCGATTTCCCGCGGATTCATGAACTCGGTGGTCGCCCCCAGGGCATCACCGATGGCCAGGCCGAGAAAGGCCGCCTTCCCCCGGCTGAGGATCTCATTATCAGTCAACATTGCAAAGTCCATCAGGCTTGCGCCGGAAAAATATCAGAAATCAGCCGCCGGTCATCACCTTGACCTGGTACTCGCCGCCGATCACCATCAGCTCCCCCTCCCCCTTGAGCAGCGACGAGGGGAGCAGGTCGCCCTGGAAGACCACCTTGGCCAAGGGAACCTCGGCCCGCAGCACCTTGGTGCCGAATTCCCAGGCCCGCTCGAAATCGTTGGTGAAGGAATTGAGGTTGTTCAGCCGCAGTAGGTAGTCATGTTTGCCCAGCTGCTCGATGACCATGTGTTCGTCAAAATCGTTGATGCCGCGATACAGGGTGAAATGACTGACGCCGGGATGGCGCCGCGCCAGCTCGCTCTGGGCGAACTCGAACAGCACGTCGAACTGGGAATTGATGGCACTGGTGCGGGCCGAGCCCTTCATACGCTCGACCATGTAGAGAAAATAGGCTTCGCCGTGGATGTCGCGAATCGGTTCGCGGTGAAAGGTCGGCGGCAGCCCGAAGCGGCTCTCCACCCAGCCCTTGAGCACCGCCCCTTCGAGGGAATTGGCGTCGAACATCCAGCCGCGCAGAAAACGCAGGTAGCTGTTCTTCAGGCTCTTGCGCCCCTTGACCGAGGTTTCCTGCGCCCACTGGTGCAGCTGGAAGGTCACGTCCATGTAGTCGTGAAACTGGGCGCCGCGCTCGGCCGGGTCGTCCAGCGCGGCCAGCCGTTGAAACAGCAGCCGGTTGGCCTGGCGGACCCCCTGGATTTCGAGCGGCTGTGGATTTTCGTTGAAATGACGGGAAGCGATCGCCCAGGGCGGCAGGCTGCAGAGATTCATCGGCGTCGCTCCCATCGGTTCCTATCCTTCCATCAACAGGATGGCTTCGGCCACCTCTTTCAGGGTCTTGCGCTTGTCCATGGCGATCTTCTGCATGCGCCGGTAGGCCTCGGGCTCGGACAGCCCCTGCTTGATCAGCGCCCCCTTGGCCCGCTCGATCAGCTTGCGCGCCTCGATCGTTTCCTTGAGACTGGCCACCTCGTCGCGCAGGCTCGACACCTCGACGAACTGGTGAATGGCCAGGTCGACCGCGGCGTGCAGCTGGGCATCGCGAAACGGCTTGAGCACATAGCTCATGACCCCGGCATCGCGAGCCCGCTCAATGGTCTCCGAATCTTCGGTGGCGGTCAGCAGCACAATGGGGGTCGACAGCCTTTTGCCTATTTTTTCAGCAGCCGTGACCCCATCCATAACAGGCATGGAAACGTCCATAACGATCAGCAAGGGCTTGCGAATCAGCGCGATATCGACCGCCTGGCGGCCGTTCTCCGCTTCGATAATTTCCTCAAACCCCTGATTCAAAAGGGTTTCACCCACCTGACGGCGAAGCAAGGGTTCATCATCAACAACCAGGGCAACTTTCATCGGAAGGGCCTCCGTTTCTAAAACGTTATCACAAAAGATCTTTCAGAAAATAGACAATGCATAAGCAATGCCGGGAACATGCCATCCGGTCGCCACGACAAAAATAGAGGTCCTCCCACCGAGGATTAATTTGTACTATATGGCTAATAACTTGCCAGTGAAACAACCGGGTTATTTTCCAGCGCACTGGTGAATTTCTGCCAGAAGGATCAAAAGAAGGGGATCAAGAGACGATGCAATGACCGCGGAAAGCAGCATGCCGGGTCCGATCTCGGTGGGCTGGACACCAAGCAGAGACAACGGCGGCAACAGGCCGAGCTCACGGCCGAGCTGCAGGGCGGGAAGCGCCCCCGAGGCGTGCAAGGAAAAGGAGGTTTCCGGATCAGCGGGAAGGAGGTCGTCGAGACCGAAACGGGCGATGCTCCCGGGAGCCCGCCCCATGTCAACCGCATCGACCAGGATGACCCGCTGCGCCCCCTCCATCAGCGCAAGGAGGGTCAGGCCGCCGGTGCCGCCGTCGATCACCTCGACGCCGGCGGGAAGTTCCAGCAGCCTTAGCCGCTCGACGGCAGCGATGCCGATGCCGTCGTCCCCCATCAGCGGGTTGCCGATGCCAATGATGCGAAGGTCAGACAATGGTCACCTGCAGCAGGTGGGTCGAGCAGCTGATGCACGGGTCGTAGGCGCGCACCAGCATTTCGAGCCGGCGGGTCAGCTCCTCGCGGGGCAGCTCCAAAAGGGTCGGCACCAGCGCCCGCAGGTCGGCCTCGATGTTGGCCAGGTTCTGGGCGGTGGGGATGACGCAGTCGGCGCCCTCGATGCAGCCGTGACGGTCGTAGCGATAGGCGTGAAAGAGGGTGCCGCGGGGAGCCTCGATGGCCGCCGCCCCGCTGCCGCCGCCGTCAGGAACGGCAACCGCCGACCGTTTCAGCCCGGCCGCCAGGACCTCGTCGATGCGATGGATCGACTCTTCGACGCAGTGCACCACCTCGACCAGCCGGGCCAGCAGGTTGAGGTAGGGGTTGACCGTGCCGGCATCGAGGCCGACCACCCCGGCCACCTTGCGGGCCATGGGCGACAGCTTGCCGAAACCGGTCTTCACCCGCGCCAGCGGCCCCACCATGTATGCCGCCCGGGTCATCCGGGCGAACTTGGCGCTCGAGTGGGGCACCAGGTATTCCTCGATCACCCCGGCGTAGTCGGCGGCCACCGCCCGCACCCCGTCACTGGAGACCAGGGTCTGGGCCAGCAGCGGATAGCCGTCGTCGGCCGCCAGGCTGACATATTCGGTCTCCCGCTCGAAGGCGGGAAAGTCAAAGGAGGCGAAGAGCTCCACCGTCGCTTCAAGATCGGGAACGGCGGCCACCAGCCGACGGCGCAGTTCGAGCAGGTCGTGGGCCTGCGGCAGGGCCGAGAAACCGCCGACGCAGGGGGTCACCGGATGCACCGGCCGGCCGCCGACGGCGTGGCAGATGTCGTTGGCCAGCTTCTTCAGCCGCAGCGCCCGCATCACCAGCTCACGGCGCGACTTGGCCAGGGGGAAGATGCTGCCGACCCCGAGAAAATCGGGAACCGCCATGAAATAGAGCTGCAGCAGGTGGCTCTGCAGAATCTCACCGTAGGCGAGCAGGCGCCGCAGGTTCAGGGTCTGGCGACTGACCTCGACGCCGAGGGCCTGCTCGGTGGCGGCCAGCGATGCCAGGGTGTGGGAATTGGAACAGACCCCGCAGATGCGGGCAATGATCGGCGCCACGTCGCGGTAGTGACGCCCCTTGAGCAGCGCCTCGAAAAAGCGCGGCGATTCGAAAATTTCGAGCCGGCACTCTTTAAGCTCGCCGCTGGTCGCGTCGACCACCAGCCGGGCATGCCCCTCGATGCGGGCCAGAGACGGGATCTCGATCTTCATCGCGCACCTCCCCGGCCGGGAACATTGAAGGTGCGGAACTCTTCCAGGATATCCTCCTCGTTCAGGCCATACTCTTCGAGAATGCTGTAGTAGGGGCCGCTGCGGGGATTGTCGATCAGCCCCCGGCAGCCGCGGCAGCGGTCACCGGCGGCCAGGCAGAGGGCGTTGCAGCCGGCCCGGGTCACCGGGCCGAGACAGACCTGCTCGCGCTCGAAGCAGCAGGGGAGCTCGGCCAGCTTGCATTCGACGCAGACCGAGAAGCTCGGCAGCTGCGGCGGCCGGCCGAGCAGCAGCGCCTGCAGCACGGTGAGAAATTCGCGCCCATCGATGGGGCAGCCAGGAACCCGGTAATCGACCGCGACAATGGCGGAAAGCGGCCGGGGGATGTCGGTCACCACCGGCGGATGGTCGCCGCCGTAGATCTCCCGGCGCATCTCCTTGAGGTCGCGGAAGTGGCTGAGGGCATTGACCCCGGCGGTGTCGGCGCAGGCGCCGAGGGCAACCAGGGTGGTCGCCTTGGCCCGGATCTCCCGCAGCCGCTGCGCCTCGCCCGGCTTGCAGATGCTCCCCTCGACAAAAGCGATATCGAGGCTGTCGCACTGGCCGCTCATCACCTCGCGAAACTCGACGATCTCCACCAGCTCCAGCAGCTCAAGCAACTCTTCCTCGAGATTGAGCACCGTCAGCTGGCAGCCCTCGCAGCCGGTAAAGTCAAAAAATCCGATGCGCGATTTCATCTTTCAATAGCCTCGCGCAGGTGCTTGACCCGGCTGTAAGGGAAAATCGGCCCGCATTCGCAGACACAGATGTCATTGATCCGGCACTTGCCGCACTTGCCCAGTCCGCATTTCATGTGCCGTTCGAGATTGATATAGAGCTGCTCCTCGTCGATCCCCAGCCGCAGCAGCAGCGGGTTGACGAAGCGATACATGCCGGCCGGCCCGGAGACTGCCGCCACCGTGCGCTGTGGCACCAGGTCGAGATCGCGAAACAGATAAGTAATGTCGCCACGGGCGCCGGTCCACTCCCCCTCGTCGGCCATGACGGCAAAGCGGCAGTCGAGTTCGCCCCCCCGGTGCCAGGCCATCAGCTCATCACGGAACAAAAAAGCCTCCGTGTCGCGAGCCCCGTAGAGCAGGACCACCCGACCGAATTCCCGTCGGCGGGCGAGGATGGTCAGCAACAGCGACCGCAGGGTGATCAGCCCCATGCCGCCCGCCACCAGCAGCACGTCGCGGCCAAGAAATTGCTCGAGGGGGAAACCCTTGCCGAATGGCCCGCGCACCCCGAGCTGGTCCCCCGGCTTAAGCCGGTGCAGGGCCTGGGTCAGAGCCCCGGCGGCACGCACCACGACCTCTGCCTCGCACCCTTCGGCCGGCGGCGAGGCGATGGTAAAGGGGGCTTCACCGAGACCGAACACCGACACCGCCAGAAACGCCCCGGGCTCAAAGACCAGCGGCGCATTCAGCCGCAGACGAAACGATTTCTCGCTGGCGGTCAGATCGGAGGCCTGGAGGATTTGCGCCAGCTGCGGGCGGTATTCGGCGCCGGGCACGGCGGGCAGCTCGGGCAGGGCCTCTTTTTCGAACAGGCCGTTAAGCACCCGTTTGGGATCAATGCGCCCCAGGCATTCGCGGCTGCAGCGGCCGCAGCCGACGCAGGCGGTGCGCTGGTGCTTCTCCCACAGGTATTTGTATTTACGAAAAAAACGGTGCCGCTGGCGGTCAGCCTGGCTGCCGCGGAACTCGCCGCCGCCGGCCACCCGGGTGAACTGGTCGAACTGGCAGGAATCCCAGGTCCGCACCCGTTCGCCGCCCTCGAGGTCGAGATCGATGCGGTCCTCCACGTTGAAGCAGTAGCAGGTGGGGCACAACAGGGTGCAGGCGCCGCAGCCGAGGCAGCGATCCCCCACCTCCTGCCAGACCGGGTGATCGTAGGCCTCGCCCAGCAGCGGGGCGAGAGATTCGACGGCAAAGTGCAGCCCTTCGTTGCACTGTTTGACCTGCAGCGGCAGCGGCGGTGCGCCGGGCCGCCCGGCCACCACCGGCGCGTGACGGTCGAGCAGGGCTTCCCCCTTACCGCTGCCGCACTGCACCAGGTAGCCGTCGTCGACTCGATGCAGGAAAAGGTCGAAGCCGCCGGCCACCCGGTCGGTGCCGACGCTGGTACAGAAACAATGCTCATCGGGGGTACAGTCGACCCCGACCAGGATGGTGGCGGCCCGCTTGGCCCGGTAGGCGCTGTCCGCCTCCCCCTCGAACAGGCAGTCGTCGAGCACCCGCACCGCATGCAGATCGCAGGGGTGCATGCCGAAAATCACCCGCGGCGGCGCCGCGGTTTCGGCCTCGAGCAGCACCGAGCCGCCGAGACGGAAGCGAAACAGCTGCTCCCAGTTGGGAAAGAGGAATTTCTTCGGCGAATGAACTTTAGGCGGAAACTCCAGCCGCAGCAGGGCCGGGTCGTCGATCCGCTCCATGGTGAGCCGTCCGCGCAACTCCTGCACGCCGACCACCTCGTAGACGTTGGCGAGCGAACGCACCAGCAGTTCGATCTCGCCGCGGCTGATCGGGCGCCACGGGGTCTTGGCGGCCTGCTCCTTGGCATGGAATGGGGTCATAGCGCACTTCGTCGGGGAAGGTCGACCTGCAAAAGGAGGACGGTAAGATCGAGGCATACAGACCCGTTCAGTGTAGGCGAGAGCGCCGGCTGGCGTCAAGGGAGGGATTAAGATAACTGTTCGGGGTATCGTTGTTGTTGTTTCGAAACCCGGCCCAATCAACCTTTCTGGTTAACCATTTGAAGCAAAACCGTCGGGTCTCGCCCCGACAGGCGACCACCTTTTCTTTGAGCGCAAAGAAAAGGTGGCAAAAGAAACTCTCCACTGCGTGGGGCATTACTGTCGCCTGGGGCAGTGCTTCGATTTCTCGCCTTTCCCCACCAACACCGACCGCGCTTCGTGGCACCTCCCCGTGCGCGGGCGTGTGTCGAGGCTTCATCTGCAGTGCTTAGACAACCGATGCTGCAATCGCGTTTTGGAGTAGGGGCGAATCTCGTGTTGCCTTTGTTTTTCCTGGTAGCCCGGTGTTTGCTCAGCCCGGGAAACCGCTGAATTCACCACCGAGGGCGGCAGATGTGCTACGAAGAACCGCCACCGGCGTCAGCATAACGGTGCCTACGCCTCAACCATTCGCGCCAGTGCTTCTCATGCCCCACGCAGTGGAAAACGCTTTTTGCCTACTTTTTGACGTTTATCAAAAAGTAGGTCGCCTGCCGGGGCGAGTCCCGGCGGTTTTCAAGCCCGCCAAAAAGACGAAGCCCGCCAAAAAGACGGGCTTCGTCATCAGGTCAACGAAAATCCTAGTGATGCTCCTCCGCTTCCAGGATCGGCAGGTAGTTGACCCCGATCTTGTACAGCAGCACGCCGAAGGCAAGAAAAGCAAAGGTGATGGCAAACTCGCCGACCGACGGAAAATAGTTAAAGCCCGGGGCCATGTCGACCCCGATCAGGAAAACGTTGAAGCGGTTCAGCACCACCGCGCAGATGACCGACAGGGCGCAGAGAAAGAGCTTGGATCCATGCATCCGCACACTGCGCCGCTTGAGCAGGAAGTAAGGAACGGCGAACAGCGCAAACTCGAGCAGAAACGAGTTACCCGCCACGCTGCCGTCAAAGGCCTGGGCCAGCACCCCGCGATAGGCCAGGTCGCCCAGCCGCAGCAGCAGATAAACGCCGAGAAAAATCGGAATAAAGCGGGCGAAACTGCCAAGCAGTTCGGTCTCGGGCTTGCGGCCGAAGAACTTGGCTGCCAGGGTCCCCTCGAAAATAACCATGGACGGCCCGACGGCGACCGCCGAGGTCAGAAAAAGGAGCGGCGACAGCGGCGTGTACCAGAGCTCGTGCAGCTTGTAGGGTGCGATCAGCATCATCGTTCCCAGCGAACTCTGGTGGCCGAAGGAGAGAACCACCCCGGCGATGACGAAAAAGGCCATCGTCTTGCGGCAGAACCAGTCGGCCTTGCCGAGCACCCAGTCGGTCGGCTTGTTCAAGGCGGAAAGGCTGCCCGGCAGCTGGACGTTCCCCTTGAACTGTTCCACCACGTTCGGCAGGTTTTCGATGCCGAGCACGGTCAGGTAGAGCATAACGCACCAGGCCACCTCGAACAGCACCGAGGTGCCGTTCCAGTAGATCAGCGCATGCCAGATATTGTAGTACTTGCCGAGGTCGAAGAAAACCGCCAGGCCGACCAGGAAATAGCCGATGAAAGTGGTCAGAATCGCCGGCCTCACCAGGGCATGGTATTTTTCCCGGCCGAAGATCTCGACGATCGCTGCGGTGGTAAAACCGCCGGCGGCCAGGGCCACGCCGCAGGCGACGTCGAAGGCGATCCAGAGGCCGAAGGGATAGGCCGGATTGAGGTTGGTCACCGAGCCGAAGCCGTGGAAAAAGCGAAAATAGGCGAACAGCACCCCGGTGCCCATGAAAAAGAGCAGGATCGCCAGGTTTGTGGTAAAAAATTTCTGCCTCAGAGGCAGGGCTTTAATATTCATCTTCGCCTCCTTCGATTCCGGCGTTCTTCTTGCGGCGTTGATTGTACGCCATGATGCCGCCGAGAATGCTGTACACCGCGATCGGCGGGATAAAATACTGGAAAATCCGGTGCTGGATGCTCTCGGTCAGACCGGAAACCGCCTTGTACTCGAAGTCGGGCAGGCCGAGTCCGGCGAACTGCACATTCTTGCGGGTCAGGTAGAGGACGTTGGTGCCGCCGATCTCCTTCTCGCCGTAGATGTGATCGAGGTAGCGCTCCGGCTCGGCCTTGATCCGCTGCCTGGCGATACGCAGCAGCTCCTCGCGCTTGCCGAAGGTGATCGCCCCGGCCGGGCAGGCGGTCGAACAGGCGGTCGGCTCCCCCTTGGTCAGCTTGGTTTCGTTGCACAGGGTGCACTTCTTGATCGACGGGATCGCCCGGTGCCACTCGAACTGGGGAACGCTGTAGGGACAGGCGACCATGCAGTAGCGACAGCCCATGCACATCCCAGCATCGTACTGAACCGCGCCGGTCGGCTGCTTCTTCAGGGCGCCGACGATGCAGGCCGACTGGCAGGCCGGATCGACGCAGTGCATGCACTGCTGCTTGACGAAAGTGGCCTCCTCGGCCTTCTCCCCCTGGTGCAGTTTGATCAGGGTATAGGTGTGCTCGGAGAGCCCCCGGGGCGAATCGTAGATGGCATGGCCGAACTTCTCCTTGTCATCCAGGGTCGCTTCGAGCTCGAGCTTGTTTTCCTTCTTGCAGGCGACCTGGCAGGCCTTGCAGCCGATGCAGCGGGCGCTGTCGTTGAGCATGCCGTACCAGTTGGGGTCGGGTTCCCGCCGCTCCCGGGCCTGGGCCGGGGCGGCCGTGGCGCAGACGGCGGTGCCGCCGGCAACGGCGCCGATCTTGAGAAATTTTCTGCGATCGAGTTTCATCCCTTACTCCTTCCCTTCGCTGTCCTCACCCTGGGCAGGCTTCTTTTTCATCACCTGCACTCCGACCACGCCGGCGGCCACGCCGGCCAGCGCCGCGTATGCCGGGGTGACGTCCACCGAGGTTTTCATGTCGGTGACGATGGGAGGATAGAGCGACGGCGGGGTGGCGTCCTTGATCGGCACCGTCCCCCACATGGTCTGGTCATAGGGGTACTCGGGCTCGACGCAGCCGTTGCAGGGATGGCCGTTGTCGATGCACCAGTTGGTTCCCGAGTTGAAGCGTTTCTCCGGGCAGTTGGCGTGGGCCACCGGCCCCTTGCAGCCGAGCTTGTAGAGACAGTAGGGGTCGCCGAACTTCTCGGCGAAACGGCCGGCATCGAAATGGCCGCGCAGCGGACAGTTGTCGTGAATCAGCTTTTTGTAGATCATCTCCGGACGGCCATGCGCATCGACCTTGACCGACTCGGGACCGCCGAGCAGCACCGAAGCCACGGTGCTGATGAACCAATCGGGGTGCGCGGCGCAGCCGGGCAGGTTGATGGTCGGGGTGGTGATCCCCTGCTCCCTGAAGACCTCCATCACCCCCTTGGAACCGGTCGGGTTCATGTTGGCCGCCGGGATACCGCCGAAAGCGGCGCAGCTGCCGATGGCGATGACCGCCTTGGCCTTGCGCCCGAGCCGGGTGACGTGCTCCAGGCCGGTGATGCCGTGTCCGTGCTTTTCACCGACTTCGCAGTGACGGCCGCCGTCGGCGGTGGTGATCGAACCTTCGACCACCAGGATGAACGGTTTTTCTTCGGTGTCGTACATCGCCTGCATGGCCAGGTCGCCGGAAGCCGCCATCACCGTCGGGTGAAAGGCCAGCTCCAGGTGATGACCGGGCAGCACCTGGTCGAGCAGCACATCCTGGATCCGCGGCGACAGGGCGTTCAGCAGCGATACGCTGCAGCCGCTGCAGGCGCCGGCCGCCAGCCAGATGATCGGGGTTTCCTGGATGGCGCCGGCAAAGGCCTTGCGCAGCATCGGGTTATCGAACAGGTTGACGCCCAGCGCCGCAGCGCCGCCGGCGGTGAACTGCAAGAATTTACGTCTGGAAATGGGCATGGATCTCTCTCCTTTTGCTCAATCGTTAGAATCCGCAACGGATTCGAATATGTCGATTTCTTTCAGAACCAGCTCGACCGCTTTCTCTACGGCGCCTTCCACCTCCGGCGACAGGCCGATGCCGAGGCCGGTATCGGCCGGCTGCACGCCGATCACCACCGTTTCACCCGGTTTGCAGTCGACCAGTTCCCCCAGTTGCAGGGTTTCCAGCAGGCCGACCTGGTGCAGCGAATTCATCGGCAGGGCGCCGTTTTCCACCTGGTCGGGACTGAACCGATAGAGGGTGCCGGGAGCCTGGCCGCCGCGCACGGCGTCGAGCACGATCAGCTTGCGCCGGCCGTTGAAGACATCCATCAGGTCGATGGCGCTGGTGCCGGCGTCGAACAGCTCGACATGGGACGGCAGCCCCTTCGACTCGAGGATTTCCAGCACGGCATCGGCAAAACCGTCGTCCTTGCGCAGAATATTCCCCACCCCGACAATCAGCACCGGGGCGCGCTCGGTCGCGAAAAGAGCGGCCGCCTCCATCACTCCCCTCCGACCACGAAGCGGCCGAGGTCTTCACCTTTAGGGGTGACCACGTGCACCGCGCAGGAGAGGCAGGGGTCGTAGGAACGGACGATGCGGACCAGCTCGAAGGGATTGTGCTTGTCCTTGACCTTGGTGCCGATCAGCGACTGCTCGATCGGTCCGGGCTGGCCCTTGCTGTCCATCGGACCGGCGTTCCAGGTGGTCGGAACCACGGCCTGGTAATTCTTGACCTTGCCCCCTTCGATGACAATCCAGTGTCCCAGGGCGCCGCGGGGCGCTTCGTGCAGACCCATGCCGCGGCTGGTGACTTCGAGGGGGAAGTCGGTGAAGGTCGGCTGGCCCGGCTGCAGCTGCAGCACCCATTGCTTGAGCTTTTCGGCTACCAGCTTGCACTCGATGGCGCGGGCGGCATGGCGGCCGAGGACCGAGAAGAGCGCGTCGGGCGAGGCACTGAACTGCTGCAGGACGTTGTTGACCATCCCCTGGACTTCCTTGTCTCCGGCAGCGTAAGCCGCCAGCATGCGGGCCAGCGGGCCGGCTTCGAGAACCTCGCCGTCGTAGCGGGGCGACTTGGACCAGCTGTAGGCGCCGGCCTTGTCGCGGTCGGGCACGGTGCTCCCCTCGTAGGGGTGGACGGCGCCGTGATTGACGAACCAGCTGTTGTCCACCTCTTCGGTGATCTTGTTCGGGTCGAGGCGGCGCAGCTTGAGGTCGGCCCCCTTGACGATCCCCTGGGGGAGGTAGCGGTGGCGCTTGGTCAGGTCGGGGTCGCTGTCCATGTCGAAGACGCCGAAAGAGAGGAACTGCTTGCAGCCGGCACCGATGCCGAAGTAGTCGCTGTAGCGGCCGGCCACCAGCAGCACGTCGGGGAGGTAGCAGCTGTCGATGAAATCGATCAGCTGCTCGATCTTCCAGAGGAAGGCGGCCATTTTGTCGACGGTCGGGGCGGCGGTAACGCCGCCGGCGACGATCGACATGTTGTGGGGC
>NZ_JBFHGD010000067.1:0-14568 GCF_041583255.1 Trichloromonas sp.
CCCCCCAATTCAAACTCGGCACTTTTGATCGCGGCGATGTCGGCAAATCCGTTGAACAGGTTAACCGATGAGGAAAGCTCGGTATTGATCGACGTAAAACTTCGATTTTCTGTCTGACTCGTGGTTTGTTCGAACGCCTTGTCGAAGCGCCTCGATCCGGTGGCGGCTATGGCAAGGTCCGGATAGAGGTTCGTTTGTTGCTGAGAAAGAGAAATCTCCGCACTCTCCACCGCATTCACTTGCTGAGACAAGCTTGGGCTCTTCTTCAATGCGATGCGCACCGCCTGTTCCATAGTAAGAACCTGCTCAGCCTGAATCTCGCAGTGTCCTTGGCTCGAGAGGGCCAAAATGATTAAAGTGAAAAGTGCTGCGGGGAAAGCTCGAAGACACATTGGCAAAGACCTCTATTTATTATTCATGGGTGCGGGCCGAGAGCTCCCTTATTCAGAACTTCCACTGGCACGGTTTGGTCGACTTAAGAACGTTGGGGGGCTTTGTGTAAAAGATAAACTTGAAATACGGAGGAAATATGGAATCAATAAGGAAGAAATATGGAGAGTGCGTTTTTCGCAGAGGCTGAAAGTCTTACGTAGAGAGGGAGTAACCGTGAAGGGATTTTTAAAAATGTATTCTCCGCAGAGGCAGCTTTCAGGTACGATAGCCATTGATTCCTTGGGCCATGAGTCAGCAGGGCTGTTAAATTATTTCAGAACTGCATATTTCGTCCACATTCGCACTATATGCTGTTGCTATCGACCGCAAAACACTGAAAACAAGATTGTGAATTCACTTAGAGGTCTTCGTGAAAATCCGAATCAAGCACAAACTGTTTTTCACCCTGCTGCTGACCAGCGTGGTCGTCGCTTCGGGCATGTTCTGGTTCATGCAATGGAGTTTTGATCGAGGTTTTCTCAACTACGTCAACAAGCAGGAACTGGCGCAACTGGAGCAGTTGGACCAGCTTGAAGAACGCCTGGCTAACAGCTATGCCGAGCACGGCAGCTGGCAGTTTCTGCGGCAAAACGACAACCTCTGGCGGCGACTGCACAGTGAAATTTTCACTGCCACACGCCGACCGGAGCGGACCCCTGAACGAGATCGCTTCGGCACTTCACCCCCCCCACCACCACCCGTAGATATGAGAGACATTGGTCCAAGGCTGGTCCTTTTCGACATAAATAAGCAGCGGATCATCGGGGGGCCCCCTGAGGTAAGAATCAATCTCAAACTGAAACCGTTGTCCCATCAGGATGAGGTCATCGGTTACATGGGACTGATTCCGGCCGAAGCACTGTCGGAGGCGGGCGATCTGCTCTTTCTCGAACAGCAGACCGAATCCTTTGCCCTGATGGCCTTGCTCATGGCGGCGCTATCGCTGCTGCTTGCGTTTCCGATTACCATCCATCTGTTGCGACCGATCAAGGAACTCACCGGGGGGACGAGCCAGCTGATTGCCGGACAGTTCAAGACCCGCATTCCGGTCACCACCCGGGATGAACTCGGCCAGCTTTCCGACGACTTCAACATGCTGGCCATCACCCTGGAAAAAAACGAAAAGGCCCGGCAACAATGGGTCGCCGATATTTCTCACGAATTGCGGACTCCGCTGGCGGTACTGCGCAGTGACATCGAAGCTCTGCAGGACGGAATCCGCCAGCCCAATCCACAAAACCTCGAGACGCTGCATGCCGAGGCCATGCACCTGGGACGGCTGGTCAACGACCTCTACGAACTCTCCATGTCGGATGTCGGTGCGCTCACCTATAAAAAGGTCACTGTGGACCCGGCCGGGATTTTAACGGGAACCATCGAACTCTTTGAGCCGCGGTTCGCCCAGAAAGGTCTCACCCTCACGACCGATTTCTCGACCTCCCCTTCCTGCTCGGTATTGGCCGATCCCGACCGATTGCAGCAACTGTTCTCCAATCTGCTGGAAAACAGCCTGCGATATACCGATACCCCGGGGCAGCTCGAGATCCGCATGGATGGCACTAAGACCCATGTCTCTTTCCACTTCCGGGATTCAGCGCCGGGAGTCTCTCCAGCACAATTGCCGAAGCTGTTCGATCGATTGTACCGGGGGGAGGAGTCGCGCAGCCGCGCCAAAGGCGGAGCCGGACTTGGCCTTGCCATCTGCAAAAATATCGTTGAAGCCCATCATGGAAAAATTGAAGCGAAGAGTTCTTCACTGGGCGGGATCGAGATCACGATCGAGCTCCCTCTGCGTTCATAAGGAGGCCCTGGGATGACATCGAAAATTCTGATCGTTGAGGATGAACAAAGACTGGCCGAAACGCACCGCGAATATCTGCAAAACGCTGGATATGAAACCGCATGGCTGGCCGACGGACTGACGGTCGTCCCCTGGGTCAGGGACAACGCACCGGACCTCATCCTGCTCGACCTGATGCTGCCGGGCAAGGATGGTCTGGATATCTGCAAGGAGATTCGGGCTTTCTCCCATGTGCCGATCATCATGGTCACCGCCCGCGCCGAAGAGATCGATCGGCTCATCGGCCTTGACCTGGGGGCCGACGATTACATCTGTAAACCGTTCAGCCCTCGCGAAGTGGTGGCGCGGGTCAAGACCGTTCTGCGCCGCAGTTCTCCGCAAGCGCCGCCGGGGGAGCAGATCCTGAACCTTGATGAGGAACGTTACCTGGCCACCGTGCAGGGGCAGAAACTCGACCTGACCGCGGTAGAGTTTCAGCTGCTGAGCATATTGGCCCAAAAGCCGGGGCGAATCTTTTCCCGCAACCAGTTGATGGATCGCCTTTACCCCGATCAGCGCGTCATCTGTGACCGGACCATCGACAGTCATATTAAAAATCTGCGTAAAAAAATCGCCGTTGTCGCTCCAGAACTGGAGCTGATCCACTCCATCTACGGGGTTGGATACAAATACGAGAACCCTTGAGCTGTTTTCAGGCGGGCCTCCTGGCGTTCAATAGGTCGATGCGAGGGACAGGTTATTTCTGCCAGACGCCAGCTCTCCGGTCGCGGGCGGCAGCCTCGGCCCGCAGAAAATCCTCTTTCAGTCTGAAATCAAAGCGCCGGTACACCACGGCGTAGCCCTTTTCGATCAGCAGTCGGTTGAGCAGGGTGCCGTCGGGAAGGTAGACGTAGGCCAGGGTGCGCCCGTGACGGTCCTGGCGGTTGCCGTCGAACTCCAGTCGCACCCGTTTCCCTTTGACCTCGGCGATGTTGAACTGCAGTGACTCTTTGGCCATGCGCCGCAGTACCTTGCTCGATACGCCCTGCTGCTGCAGATAGTGGTCACGCGACGAATCTTTCTTTTCGGGGGTGTCGATACCGAGCAGGCGCACCTTGCCGATGCCGTCGACCTTGAGGGTGTCGCCGTCGTAGATCCAGCTGACGGTTCCGGTAGGCCCTTGCTGGTCGGCCTCGGCGCAGCCGAGGGCCAGGGTGAAAAAGAGGGCGAGAAGCGCAGCGCGCAGCCAGGTTCGAAAGGGGGAGCGGCTCACCCGCGGCCCCAGAGTATGCGGGTGAAGACGCCGGTGAAAAAGCCCCAGATCAGGTTGTAGAAAATGACGAAGAGCGGGGTCAGGCTGCCGAGCCCGAGGCCGAGAAAGCCGTGGGGGGTGTGTTGGGGAAAGATGAAGAAGAGTTGGACGGCGGTCGGGAGCAGGCTGATCCACAGCCCCTTGCGGACCCAGTGGCGCCGCTGTCGCAGCGGGCGGATCGAGATGAAGTAGGCCAGCCCCCAGAGGCCGCCCCAGACCAGGCGCGGATAGAGCCAGGCCTTGCTGAGTTCGGGCGCCAGGGCCACCCCGGCCAGGGAGGTGATGCCCCAGGCCCCGCCGAGCCAGGCGGTCAGGCTGTTGAAGAGGGCGGCAATCAGGCCGGCGCAGAAGCAGACGGCAAGTAAGGCACTGGTTCGCTGCATGGTCCCTCCGTGCTGCTGATGTTGCACATTTTTTCAGGGGGTGGTTTCGTTCATGCTTCCCGTGCGGTAGCCCTGCAGGTCAAGGGCGACGTAGGTGAAGCCCGCCGCCTTGAACTCGCGAACGATTTCTTCCCGCATTCGTTCGTCAAGCAGGCGCGGAATCTCAGCCGGGGCCACCTCGATGCGGGCGGTTTCGCCGTGGTAGCGGACCCGGTAGTTGCGGAACTCCTTCTGCCGCAGCAGGGTTTCGCAACGGTCGATCTGGGTCAGCCGTTCGGCGGTGATCTCGGTGCCGTAGGGGAAGCGGCTTGAGAGGCAGGCGAAAGGTTGCTTGTCCCAGGTCGGCAGGCCGAGCTTGCGGCTGAGCTGGCGGATGTCGTCCTTGCTCAGGTCCGCCTCCATCAGCGGCGAGCGGACCTGGAGTTCGACGGCGGCTTCGCGGCCGGGACGAAAGTCGCCAAGGTCGTCGGTGTTGGAGCCGTCGAGGATGCAGGCGAAGCCGAGTTCAAGGGCCTTGTCGCGGCAGATGGAAAAGAGTTCTTTCTTGCAGTGGTAGCAGCGGCGGCGATCGTTGGCGGCGAAGCCGGGGATTTTCAGTTCGTCGCTCTCGACGACCAGCTGGCGGACGCCGAATTCGGTGGCGAGGGCGCAGCTCTGTTCGAACTCGTACTGCGGATAGGTCGGCGAGGTGGCGGTCAGGGCCAGCACCTGCTCGGTGCCGAGTTCATCGCAGGCCGCGCGCAGCAGAAAGGTGGAGTCAACGCCGCCGGAAAAGGCAACCACCACCGATCCCATCCCCCGCAGGGTTTCTTTGAGCTTTTGGTACTTTTCGTTCAGTTCCATGGTGACTCAGTCGTGTGAATAAGCCTAGAAAATCAGTTGGCCACAGAGACTCAGAGGCACAGAGTTTTTTTGTTAGTAAAAAACCAGATGTTAACCAAGGAGGTGAAGCTTTTTGCTTTCCCTTTCGGTTGAATCTGGAGATCCCAAAAACCTCAGTGGTCTTCTCTGTGTCTCCGTGCCTCTGTGGCGATAATTAGGTGTCAATCAGTCGTAAATGCCCGTCGACAGGTAGCGTTCGCCCGTGTCGCAGAGGATCGTCACGACGTTCTGTCCCGGCTTGAAACGGCGGGCGGCCTGCAGCGCGGCGAAGACGTTCGCCCCGGCCGAGATGCCGACGAACAGCCCTTCGGTGCGGGCCAGCTTGCGGGCCGTGGCGATGGCGTCGTCGTTGCTGACGGTGATCACTTCCTGGTAGATGCCGGTGTCGAGCACGTCGGGGACGAACCCCGCGCCGATCCCCTGGATCTTGTGGGGGCCGGGATCGCCTCCGGAAAGGATCGGCGAGTCGGCCGGTTCGACCGCGGCAATAAATATCTCGGGGTTGTGGGCCCGCAGTACGCGGCCGACCCCGGTGATGGTGCCGCCGGTGCCGACCCCGGTGACAAAAGCGTCGATGCTGCCGCCCAGGGCGGCGACGATTTCCGGGCCGGTAGTCTCTTCATGAATCCGGGGATTCGCCGGATTTTTGAACTGCTGCGGCATGAACCCCTTTTTCGCCGTGACGAGTTCTTCGGCCTTGTCGATGGCGCCGCGCATCCCCTGGGCGCCGGGGGTGAGCACCAGTTCTGCACCGTAGGCCCCGAGCAGCCGGCGGCGCTCCATGCTCATGGTGTCTGGCATGGTCAGGATCAGCTTGTAGCCTTTGATGGCACAGACTAGCGACAGGCCGATGCCGGTATTGCCGCTGGTCGGCTCGACAATGGTTGCCCCCGGTTTGAGCCGGCCTTCCTGCTCGGCTTGCTCGATCATGGCCAGGGCGATGCGATCTTTGACGCTGCCGCCGGGATTGGCCGATTCGAGCTTGCCCCAGACTGCGGCACCGGCCGGGTCGCTCAGGCGTGAAAGCCTGACCAGGGGGGTCTGGCCGATTTGCCCCAGGGGGGAGTTGCTGATGGACGTAGGCATGAGACTCTCCGTGGGAAGGGGGGTCAGATATAGTACATGAAGCGGTGGTCGAGCTCTTTTTCGAGGCCCAGTTCCTTGCCCTGGTCGCAGAGATCCCTGAGCGTCACCGAGTCGAAGTACTCGGTCAGCTTGCGGGTCGCCTCGGCCCAGACCTTTTGGGTGACGCAGCGGCTGTCGAAATCGCACTTGTCCTTTTCGGGGGCGTCTTCGCGTGTGCAGGAGACCAGGGCCAGTTCGCCTTCGGCGGCCAGCAGAACCTGCTTGACGGTAATTTCCTCAGGTTTCTTGGCCAGAAAATAGCCGCCCTGGGGACCGCGCCGGCTTTTGATCAGGCCGGCTTTTTTCAGGTCCTGAAAAATTTGCTCGAGGTAGCGGGGAGAAATGTCCTGGCGGCGGGAGATGTCCTTGATCTGGGTCGGCAGGTTGCCTGAATGATAGGCCATGTCGAACAGGGCGCGCAGCCCGTAACGGCTTTTAGTCGAAAACTTCATGGATATTTTCCTCCAAATGATTGTTGTTAAGAGTTTTATTTAACTCTAGCGATTGTGTCAAGAATTAATTTGATCCGGAGGGGGCTGCCCTGCTGATGCGGAGGGTTCAATCTTTTGCATCTTTCTGCGCTTGACATGGTCAAGGACTGCCGTAAATGTTTAGTAGAGATTGTGGCAATGCGACAGGACAGAGCTAAGGTGAAGGAGGTGAGCCATTATGTTGCCAAGTCGATGGGATCCGTTCAGGGATCTGAGCAAGGAATTGAGTCAACTGCACCGGGAAATGGACGACATGTTCCGCAGGACCTTCGGGCTGAACCGGGAGGTGGCTCTTGAGAGCGGCGGGCTGGGTGTGCCGATGGTCAATACCTACGTCAAGGACCACAAATTCTATGTCGAAGTCGAAGTCCCCGGGGTCAGCAGGGAGCAGCTGGATGTCAGCGTTGACGGCAATATGCTGACTATCAGCGGTGCGCGCAAGTCGTCCCGGGAAGTCAAGGAGCACGAGTATCTCATGCGGGAGGCGCATTACGGGTCGTTCCGGCGGCGGTTGATGCTGCCGGAAGGCGTAAATGCCGAAATGATCCAGGCCAGCTGCCGAAACGGCGTACTTGAGATCAGCATGCCGATGGAGAAAAAGGCTGTTGGCGGCCGCAAGATTGCGATCGAGGGAGGCGAGGGAGAAGAACCAAGGGAAATTCATTGAGCTGAGGGCGGCCACCCGGGGGGGGCGGCGCCCCGTGGTCTGCTTGGGAGACTGATGCAATCAGGGCCGGAGGATGCTTCCTCCGGCCCTGCCGGTTTCATTCCCAGGGCTTGATCACGCCCGACTCGAGAGCCGCCCGCTCGACCGCCTCGGCGACCTTCTGGTGGACTTCGTTGTGCAGGATGGAAGGGACCAGTTCGCCTTCTTCGGCGCAGGCCGCGATGGCCTTGGCGGCGGCGATCTTCATCTTGTTGTTGATGACCCGGGCCCGTACGTTGAGGGCTCCGCGGAAGATGCCGGGGAACCCGAGCGCGTTGTTGACGCTCTTGCCGTCGGCGGCGAACGAGGCGCCGGCTTCGCGGGCCTCCTCGGGGGTGATTTCGGGGTTGGGGTTGGACAGGGCGAGAATCACCTGGCCCTTCTTTACCATGGCCGGCTTGATCAGCTTGGGGCAGCCGGTGGTGGCAATGACGATGTTGGCCCCGTCCATGACCTCCTGCAGGGTGCCGGTTTCGCCGCCAGCGGCCGCCAGCCGTTCGCAGGCGGCCTGGTTGAGGTCGGTGCCGATGACTTTTTTTACCCCGTACGACAGCAGCAGCTTGGAAATCCCCATCCCCGCCGCGCCGAGGCCGATGACGCCGATGGCCGATTTGCTCAGCATCAGTCCGGAAAACTTGGTGGAGTTGAGCAGGGCGGCCAGCACCACCACGGCAGTGCCGTGCTGGTCGTCGTGCATGACCGGGATGTCGAGGGTCGCGTCGAGCGCGTCCTCGATCTCGAAGCACTCGGGGGCGGCGATGTCCTCCAGTTTGATGGCGCCGAAGGTCGGGGCGATGTTTTTCACCGTTTCGATGATCACCGCCGGGTCCTTGCTCGAAATCAGGATCGGGATGCCGCTGACCCCGACCAGGCGGTCGAACAGGGCTGCCTTGCCTTCCATCACCGGCATTCCCGCCACTGCGCCGATATCGCCGAGGCCGAGGATCGCCGTGCCGTTGGTGACGATCGCCACCTGGTTGGGGATGGCGGTGTATTTGTACGCCAGTTCCGGTTTTTTGAAAATATCCCGGCAGATAGTGGCCACCCCGGGGGTGTATATCTTGCGGATATCGCTGATGCTGTTGAGGGGGAGCTTTCCCCTCATGGCGATCTTGCCCCCTTCGTGCAGCTGGTGCACCAGGTCGATGACATCCTCGACGATGATCCCCTCAACCTTGGCCAGGTTGTCGAGAATCCCCTCCATCTGTTCTTCCGAGTCGACGTAGATGGTCATTTCCCGGGTATTATGGGTCAGCCCCATGCGGGTCAGGCGGATGTCGCCGATGCTGCTTCCCTGCATGCCGATGGCCGAGGTCAGCTTGCCGAGGTAGCCCGGCTTGTCGAGAATCATGACCCGCAGGGTTTTGGCGATTTTGCCGGAGCCTTTTTCGATTTCCATGATGTCGATCTCCCGGGGAGGGGTTGCGTTCAGGCCCTGTTCAGTCGGTCCGAAGATAAGGGGACGCAGGCGTTTTGTGCGCATGATAGGCGGCAGAAAAAGGCCGGTCAATCAAAATCGGGGGATTTGTTGGCCGGCGCCAACGTTTCCTGGCTGTAGCGGGGAGGGAGAAAAAACAGCGGGCCGGGGTGAGCTCCGGCCCGCTGCTTCGTGAGCGGGGAGGGATCAGTTCCGGCCGGGACGGAACTGGTCGGGAGTGAAGTTGTAGGTAGCAAAGTAGTCTTCCACCGTTTCGGCCCGGCGGATCAGTTCGACGCTGCCGTCTTCACGCAGCAGCAGCTCTTTCGGGCGCAGGCGGCCGTTGTACTGAAAGCCCATGGCGTGACCGTGGGCGCCGCTGTCGTGGATGACCAGGGTGTCGCCGTCGGCGATCGGCGGCAGCTCCCGCTCGATGGCGAACTTGTCGTTGTTCTCGCACAGCGAGCCGACCACGTCGTAGGTTTCGGTCTTCGGCTGGTTTTCCTTGCCGATTACGTCGATGTGGTGATAGGAGCCGTACAGGGCGGGGCGCATCAGCGACGACATGCAGGCGTCGACGCCGATGTATTTGCGGTAGGTGTCCTTGGCGTTGATGGCGGTGGTCACCAGGGCACCGTGCGGGCCGGTCATGAAGCGGCCGCTTTCCATGTACATGCGCGGGGCGTAGCCGTGCCTGGTCTTGAAGGCGTCGAACTGTTCGGTGATTTCCTTGGCCATCGCCGAGATGTTCAGCGGCTGCTGCTCGGGCTTGTAGGGAATGCCGAAGCCGCCGCCGATGTTGACGAATTCAAAGCGGATGCCGAGTTCCTTCTCCACCAGTTCGGCGATCTCGAGGACCATGCGGGCGGTTTCCACCATGTAGGTGTAGTCGAGCTCGTTGGAGGCGACCATGGTATGCAGGCCGAAGCGCTTGGCGCCGCGGGCGCGGGCCCGGCGGTAGGCTTCGACCACCTGCTCATGGGTGACGCCGTACTTGGCCTCGACCGGGTTGCCGATGATCACGTTGCCGGTGCGGCGCGGGCCGGGATTGTAGCGGAAGCAGATCAGCTCGGGAAAGTTGGGCACCTTGTCGATCAGGCTGATGTCGTCGAGGTTGAGGATGCAGCCGCCATCCTGTTCGGCGAAGAGAAATTCTTCGTGGCTGGTGTTGTTGGAGGTGAACATGATTTCTTCAAGGCCGGCTCCGAGCTGACGGCTGAGAATCAGTTCGGGGATCGAGCTGCAGTCGAAGCCGAAGCCCATCTCTTTCATCAGCTGCAGGATGCGCCGGTTGGGCAGAGCCTTGACGGCGTAGTATTCACGAAAGCCGTCGATGCCGGCAAAGGCTTGCTTGAGCTGCGCGCCGGTTGCGCGGATCCCCGCTTCATCGTAAATATGGAAAGGCGTACCGTAGTGGGCTGCGATTTCCTTGGCCACAGGGAACAGGCGGGATTTGAATGATTCTGACATCGGCATGCGGTACACCTCCGGGTTTGGTTTCGTTTTTCATCTATTTATTACTGCGGTTATTATTGGCTTGCCCTGACTGGTCGGCTGGGCTATTAATGTATAACGGTGTTATAAAATCAGTCATGCGCCGGCGGATTCAGGTTGACCCGCCGGGTTTCCTTGAGGGACGAGAGGACGATCTGGGTCCGGGTTGTGCGAACGCCTTCGATGGTGGCGATTTCGTTCCTGAGGATGCGCCCGAGGGTTTCCGTGTCGGCAACGCGCAATTTTAGCAGATATCCGTCTTCGCCCGCAACCTGATGAATTTCCTGGACGCCGGAAATGTCGGCCAGGCGGTCGGCCAGAGTGTCGTTGCTGGCGCAGTTTGCCTCGATAAAGACAAAGGCGGACAATTTTTGGCCGAAGTGCTCAGGATTAAGGCGAACCTCGTAGCCAGAGATGATCCCCTGGTTTTCCAGCTTGCGGATTCTCTCCAGAACGGCTGATGGGGCCATGCCGACCTGGCGGGCGATTTCGGCGTTGGGGATCCGGGCCTTGACTTGAAGGATCTCCAGTATCTGCAGGTCTGTTTCGTCGATCGTTCTTTTGATGTCCATAATTTTGGAATTTTATTCTCCGCATCGACTCATGTCAAGAATTTTGAACATATGCAGGTTTTGCTGATTGTTCGGCGGTCGATGTTGATTAAGGTGCCGGCTTGAAAAAATAAACCAGTTGTTTCCTGATGGTGTGTTGCAGGTTTAAAGGGCGTAAATATTGCAAGCCTGCTTTCATTTTATTCTCTTATGGTATGTGTGGTTTCAGGGGGCTCTATTTATGCTGCCCTGAGCAGTGAAGAGGCGGGGCGCTGATCGTCATTTGACGATTTGTGCAGCGATTATCGAGTGAATTCCACTGATGGGGTTCTCTTTTTGACGACGAGCGGGTCATTTTTTTGATCGCCCGTTTCAGGAGCTTGCTAAGGATGGAGTCAGAAGTACATATCCTCCTGGTCAACAACGATTCGGACGCCCGTCAGACGCTGAGAAACACCCTCGTTCAAGCCGGCTATGAGCGCATCACCGAAGCGGATAACGGTCGGGCCGCGGTTTCGGTACTGCGGAACGAACCGATTGACCTGCTGGTGACCGATGTCGACATTGCCCCCCTCGATGGCTGGCGGCTGGGGCGCATGGTCCGTTCCGGCATCTTCCGCTGCCGCAGTTCCATCCCCCTGATCATCGTGGCGACGACCTGGTGCGAACGCATTGCCGAAACCACGGCCCGCGAATTCGGCATCAACGCCGTGATCCCTTTTGAAAAACATGACCAGCTTCCCGTCGCGGTCGCCGAATGCATGGCCGCCCCGCTCAAGGTCGCCCAGAAACCGAGGCTGCTGGTGGTGGAAGACTGCGAGGACACGGCCCAGCTGGCCGAGCGGATTCTGCGCCCCCGCTTCGAGGTGGAAATCGCCGCCGACGGCCAGGCCGGGCTGGACGCATGGATGTGCCGCCGCCACGACCTGGTGCTGCTCGATGTCATGCTGCCGCAGCTCTCGGGCAAGCAGGTGCTGCAGCGCATCCTGCGGGAGAACCCCAGCCAGCCGGTGGTGATCATGACCGCGCACAGCACCATGGATCTGGCCGAAGAGATGATGTTGGACGGGGCCGCCGATTTCATTGCCAAGCCCTTCATGGCCGATCCCCTGCGTCGGGTCACCGAGATCGCCGCCCGCCGGGAAGACTACATGGTCAGCAACAGCCAGTTCGCCGCCCGGGTCAAATCCCTGCGGGAAAGCCGCGAGGCCTATCGGGAAGTCTCCCTGGCGCACCAGCATCTGCTCGACAGCTTGAGTACCGTTGTCCTTGAACTCGATTCGGACGGCCGGCTGCGGTTTCTCAACCGGGCCTGGGAAAAGCTGACCGGTTATTCCGGTGACCAGTCGCTCGGGCGCAAATTGAGTGATTTCAGGGACGAAGGGCATGATGCCGACTGGCAGATTTACCAGAACCGGCTGCGCGCGCTGCTCTCGGGCGCTCTCAAGGACTGTGCCCTGGAATTGCCCCTGAAAAATTGCCAGGGGGAGCCCATCTGGGTTGAATGCCGCCTGGACAGCATGAGCAATGCTTCTGGCAGTCGCTCGGTTTCAGGGTGCCTGGATAATGTCACCAAGCGCAAGAAAGCCATGGCCGAGCTTGAACACCTGGCCATGCACGACACCCTGACCGGGCTGTTCAACCGCCATTATTTTACCCACACGCTGAAGCAGATGGCGGCCCTCAGCGCCCGCGGGCGCGGCAACCATGCCCTGCTGTATATCGATCTCGATCATTTCAAGGTGGTCAACGACAGTTTCGGTCACTACCACGGTGACGTGGTCCTCAAGCAGATCGCTGAACTCATGTTGAAGCGACTGCGCCGGTCGGATGTGCTCTGCCGTCTCGGCGGCGACGAATATGCCGCGTTGCTGGCCAACACCGACCTGGTTCAGGCCCTGGAGATCGCCGGCGAATTCCGCGAAACCATCCAGGGGCTGCAGTGCCGCGTCGAGGGGCAGGTGGCTGAAGTCAGCTGCAGCATCGGCATCAGCGAGATCAACGGCCAGGCCGCCCGTACCGAAGACTACTTGAAGCAGGCGGATATCGCTCTGTATGTGGCCAAGGGGCGGGGGCGCAACCGGGTTCACGTTTACGATCCCGAAGACCGCGAAAGCGAGGAACTGCGCCGTAACCTGGACTGGGTCCGCCGGGTGCGCAAGGCGATATCCAGCGATTGCCTGAAATTCCATTTTCAGCCGGTTCTGCATATCGCCAGCGGTGAGATCAGCCATTACGAGGCACTGGTTCGACTCGACCTGCCCGACCACGGCGAGGTGCTCCCCAAAACGTTCATCCCGGCCCTCGAGAAGTCCGGTGAAATGCATATGATCGATCACTGGGTCATCCGCAATGCCATCAGCCTGCTGGGGCAGTATCCCGGACTCAAAAGGCTGGCGATCAACCTGTCGGCCCATGCCTTCGGCGATGAAGGGATCATGCCGCTGGTCGAAGACCTGCTGCGCAAGGAAAATGTCGATCCCGGCCGGATCATTTTCGAGTTGACCGAGAGTGCCAGCCTGACCAACGTATCGGCGACCCAGAAAATGATTGCCCGCCTGCAGGAGATCGGCTGCCGTTTCGCGGTCGACGATTTCGGCACCGGTTTCAGCACCTTCAGTTACCTGAAGCAGTTCCCGGCCAACAGCATCAAGGTCGACGGTTCCTTCATCCGCGACCTGGGCAACGACCCGGTGAACCTGGCGCTGGTTCGATCCATCCACGAAGTCGCCCGCACCCTCGGCAAGGAGACTGTCGCCGAGTTTGTCGAAAATGAAACCGATCTTCACGTGCTGCGCGAAATGGGGATCGATTTTGCCCAGGGTTATCACATCGGCCGACCGGGCCCGATCGACTCCTGGGATTTTTCATTGACTGAGGATTCCAGGCAGCCTGTGGTCTCAGGCCGCTGTTCTGACCTGTGTTGATCGTTTTGTCTGTTGCTGCTCGTTATGCTTGTGAAATGAACAGGAGTGAAGAGCCATGTCTATCGCCCTGAAGGGCCGCCCCGCTGGAATTCCCGTCGAAGAGATCTGCCAGGCTCCGGAACTTGGAGACCTGATCATCGGCTACCTCGAACAGATGGGGGTTGACTACATCTTCGGTGTTCCCGGCGGCGCCATCGAGCCGCTGTACAACGCCCTGGCCCGCAGCGTCCGCCGCGGCGGCCCCCGCCCGGTGGTGGCCCGCCACGAAGCCGGCGCGGCCTTCATGGCCGACGGCTATGCCCGCGAAACCGGCAAGCTCGGCGTCTGCTGCTCGACCACCGGCCCCGGGGCGACCAACCTGATTACCGGGGTCGCCTCGGCCTATGCCGACAGCGTGCCGATGCTGGTGATCACCGCGCAGACCGCGCTCCCCCAGTTCGGCAAGCGGGCCCTGCAGGATTCTTCCTGCACCGCCGTCGATACGGTCGGCATGTTCCGCCACTGCACCCGTTACAACACCCTGGTTTCCCACCGCGGGCAACTCGAAGGCAAGCTGGTCGCCGCCATCATGGCGGCCCATCGCGGCAGCGGCCCCGCTCACATCAGCATTCCGTCCGACGTGCTGCGTGCGCCACGGCGCCTGCGGGGCGGGGCCGACCACCCGGTGGCCACCCCGGAAACCCTGCAGCACCGGTATGCGCTGGTCGACCTGGCGGCCCTGGAAAAGCTGCGGCTGGAAGTTGAGCAGGCCAACAAGGTGGTGATCCTGGTCGGCAACGGCAGCGGCGACGCCATCCCCGAAATCATGGCCTTTGCCGAAACGGTCAACGCGGCGGTGATCACCGGTCCCCAGGGCAAGGGGTGGATCAACCCCTATCACCCGCTCTACCGGGGAGTGTACGGGTTCGCCGGACACGAAAGCGCCCGCCAGGCCCTGTTTGACGAGGACGTCGACCTGGTGCTGGCAGTCAATACCAAGCTCGGCGAGACGATCCTCTGTGGCGGCGACGAAAACCGGCTGCTCAATGACAAGCTGGTTCACATCGATGTCGTCGCCGAACATTTCAC
>NZ_JBFHGD010000068.1:0-14547 GCF_041583255.1 Trichloromonas sp.
CATCCGGCCCCTGTTCAGCTCGATCTCCATCGAGGTCTACCCGATGGAGATCGACGGCTACAAGCAGATGGTCGGCGCCGGGGTCGACGGCTTGACGATATACCAGGAGACCTACGACCGCGCCCTGTATGACGAAATGCACCCCTTCGGCAACAAGCGCGATTACGATTTTCGCCTGCTGACCCCCGAACGGGGCGGCTCCGCCGGCCTGCGCCGGATCGGCCTCGGCTTTCTGCTCGGACTGGGCGAGTTCCGCAGCGAAGCCTTCTTTCTCGGCCTGCACGCCCTGCACCTCTCCCGCCACTACTGGCGCACCCAGGTCAGCGTCTCTTTCCCGCGGATCCGCCCGGCCGACGGCGGCTTTCAGCCGCTGCACCCGGTCTCCGACCGCAACTTCGTGCAGCTGATCTGCGCCCTGCGCCTGCTGCTCCCCGACGCCGGGCTGGTGATGTCGACCCGCGAGAGCGCGGCGCTGCGCGACAACCTGCTGCCGCTGGGAATCACCCAGATGAGCGCCGGTTCCTGCACCGCCCCCGGCGGCTATGCGGACAAGGATTTGAGCACCCAGCAGTTCGCCATCGACGACGACCGCAGCCCTGAGGAAGTCTGCCGGCTGATCCGCGCCCGCGGCTACGAGGCGGTGTGGAAAGACTGGGACGGGGCTTTTTTGAAAAAAACCGCCGGCTAAGATCAATCCGTGACTCACGCAAAGCAGCAAAGAACGCAATGAAAATCTTTAAAGCGCCATCTTTGCTGCCTAGCGGCTTCAGCGGGGATCGCAAGTGAGCGTGAGCCCCATGCCTTTAACCATCGATTTCAACCTCTACCTGATCAGCGACCGCCGCCAGGCTGCCGGCGGTGACCTCATCCGTGCCGTGCACTCCGCCCTCAGGGGGGGCGTGCGCGCCGTGCAGCTGCGGGAAAAAGACCTGACCGCCCGAGAGCTGCTGCCGCTGGCCCGCGAGCTGCGCCAGCTCACCCGCGAATATGGCGCCTGCCTGCTGATCAATGACCGCATCGATGTGGCCCTGGCGGTCGAGGCCGACGGCGTGCATCTCGGCGGCGGCTCGCTGCCGGTCGCCGAAACCCGCGCCCTGCTCGGACCACAGCGGCTGATCGGCGTTTCCACCCACCACCCGGCCGAAATCGCCACGGCGGCCGAATCCGGCGCCGACTTCGTCACCTTCGGACCGGTTTACTTCACGGCCTCCAAGGCCGCCTACGGGGCCCCGCTCGGTCTCGCCGCGCTGCGCGGGGCCTGCGCCAACGCTCCCCTGCCCGTCTTCGCTCTCGGCGGCGTCACCGCCGACCGACTCCCCGAACTCCTTGCAAGCGGCTGCCGCCGGGCCGCCTGCATCGGCGCCATCCTGGCCGCCAGCTCCCCGGAAACCGTCGCCCGCACTTTTCTGAAACAACTGGACATCGCGACAACAATCTGAAATCACAGCCTTGTCAGCAAGAACATCTGGTTTAAACTTATCCTTGGACTCTCTCTATTTCGAGGCATTCATGGATATCACCCTGGTTCTTATCATCCTGCTGGCTGCCATCATCCTGTTTGCCACCGAATGGGTCCGCATGGACGTGGCCAGCCTGATGATCCTGCTGACCCTGGCCATTACCGGACTGGTTTCGACCGAGCAGGCCTTCTCGGGCTTCAGCAACCCGGCGGTCATCACCGTCGCCGCCATGTTCGTCATCAGCGCCGCCATCACCAACACCGGGGCCATGGGCCGGATGAGCGAACGGCTGATCCGGCTGGCCGGCGGCAGCGAATCGCGGCTGGTCGGGGCGATCATGACCAGCGTGGCCGCCTTTTCCGCCTTCATCAACAACATCGGCTCGACCGCCGTTCTGCTGCCGGTGGTTTCCTCCATCGCCCGCAAGATGAAACTCAGCCCGTCGCGGCTGCTCATCCCGCTGGCCTTCGGCTCACTGCTCGGCGGCATCTGCACCCTGATCGGGACGCCGCCGAACATCCTGATGAACTCCCTGCTGCAGCAATATGCCGGTGAAAGCTTCAGCATGTTCGCCTTCACCCCGGTCGGCCTGCCGATCGCAGCCGGCGGCATCCTCTACATGGTGGTCGCCGGGCGGCACCTGCTGCCGACCCGCAAATCGGGCGCCCTCACCGAAGCCTACCAGGTCAAGGAATACATCACCGAGGTGCAGATCCTGGAAAAATCCCCCCTGGCCAACCTGACCATCGCCGCCAGCGGCCTGGAGGAAGATTTCAGCCTCAGGGTACGGGCCATCATGCGCAGCGGGCGCAAACGCCCCCAGCCCAGGCGCAACAGTAAGCTGAAAGAAGGCGACATCCTGTTTCTCGAAGGGAACCCGGAAGGCATCCTGAAGGTGCGTCAGGCCAAGGGACTGAGCATGGTCCCGGAACGGGACAACCCCTCTCCGGAAGGGCTCGAGGGAGAAATGGTGGTGGTCGAGGCGTCCCTCTCGCCAACCTGCGACCTGGCGGGAAAAACCCTGGCCGAGGTGCGCTTTCGGGAAACCCACGGTCTCAGCGTTCTGGCGATCTGGCGGCGGGGCGCTCCGGTGGTCAAGAAGGTCGAGCACGTCAGCCTGATGTTCGGCGACGTGCTGCTGCTGCAGGGGCCGGAAGAGAAGGTCTTTCACCTCGGCAAGGAACACGGGTTCCTGCTGCTCGGCGGGGTTCCCCCGGTCCCCTACCGGCCGCGCAAGGCCCCCATCGCCCTGACCATTTTAGCTGTCACCATCCTGCTGGTGGTTGTCGACATTCTGCCGATCATGCCGGCCGCCACCCTGGGCGCCCTGGCCATGGTCCTGTCCCGCTGCCTGACCATCCAGGAAGCCTATGACAGCATTGACTGGCGGATCATCGTCCTGATTGCCGGCACCCTGCCGCTCGGGCTGGCCATGCAGAACAGCGGCGCCGCCGAATTGCTGGCCCGGCTGCTGCTCGACGTCATGGGTCCCTGGGGGCCCTGGGCGGTGCTGGCCGGGATCATCCTGCTCACCTCCTTGCTGACCGAGGTCATGAGCCATGCCGCCGCCGCCGTGCTGATCGCCCCGATCGCCTTCAATACCGCCGTCGACCTGGGGGTCGATCCCAAGCCCTTTTTCATGGCAGTGGCGATCGCCGCCTCCTCCTGCTTCATGACCCCGATCAGCCACCAGTCCAACGCCCTGGTCATGGGACCCGGCGGTTATCATTTTTTCGATTATACCCGGGTCGGCGCCCCGCTGAACCTGATGGTCTGGGTTCTGGCCACCCTGTTGATCCCGCTGTTTTTTCCATTTTGACCGCCCCTGCCGTGAAATCGGCCCATCCGGATGCGAATGCCCCGGCAGGTGCTATACTGTGCTGTCATGAACCTTTCTTCACCTTTCCGGGTGATCAAACGGAAGACACGCTGTGCACGGTCCGAGGAGATCTTTATTTTCCATGTCAGGTTCCGCAATGATCACCCCTGAAGGATTGCATGCAACCCTGCTCTCCCTGCTCGACGGCCGGCCGCTGGCGGTCGTCGGCCTGGACATGGACGAAAAAATATTCATCTGGAACCGCGCGGCAGAACAGATTTTCGGCTGGACCGCCGCCGAAACCCTCGGCCGTCCCCATTCTGATTTCCAGCAGGAGACCCGTCCGAACACCCGTAAATATCTTATGCGCGTTTTGGCCGGCAATCCCCAGGCCAACAAGGAAGTCCGCCTGCAGACCCTAAGTGCGCAACCGATCGATGTCAACTGGTCGGCAACGCCCCTTCGCGACCGCAACGGCAAGACCGTCGGCGCCCTGATCCTGATGGAAGACATCACCACCCGCAAGATGCTGGAACGGGCCCAGATCGAATCCGAGCGGTTTTCCCGGGCCATTGTCGACGCTCTCCCCCAGCATCTCGCCATCCTCGACGAAAACGGGGTCATCATCGCCGTCAACAAAGCCTGGCGTGACTTCGCCTTCGCCCATTCCGATCGACCGGAAAAACTCTGCGAGGGAACCAATTACCTCGCGGCCTGCAACGTAACCGAAGGGGAAGGCGTCCAGGAGGCCGAGGCCTATGCCCAGGGGATCCGCGCCGTGATGAACGGCACCCTGATCGAATTTTCCCTGGAATACTCCTGTCACAGCCCGGACCACCAATACTGGTACAACGGTCGGGTGACCCGCTTTCCGGGCGAGGGTCCGCTGCGCATCGTCATCACCCACGACAACATCACCGAGCTGAAACTGGCGGAAAAAGCAATTCAGCAGCTGGCCCAATACGATACCCTGACCCGGCTGCCCAACCGCATGCTGCTGCAGGATCGCCTCGGCCAGGTGCTGGCCAAGGCCAAGCGTGAACGGCAGCGGGCCGCGATCCTCTTTCTCGATCTCGACCGGTTCAAGCTCATCAACGACAGCCTGGGGCACGCCGCCGGCGACAACCTGCTGAAGGTCGTCGCCGCCCGACTTAACGACTGCGTCCGCAGAAGCGACACGGTCGCCCGGCTCGGCGGAGACGAGTTCATCATTGTCCTGCCCTCGGTGCCCCAGACCGAGGATGTCACCCTGATCGCCCAGAAGGTTCTCGATTCCCTGGCCCATCCGGTCGATCTCGACGGGCAGGAAGTCTTCACCTCGACCAGTATCGGCATTGCCATGTATCCTGCCGACGGCAGGGATGTCGACAGCCTGATCCGCTGTGCCGACATGGCCATGTACCGGGCCAAGGAGACCGGGCGCAACTCCTACCGGTTTTTCTCGGCAGAAATGAACCAGCAGATGGTGCAGCGCCTGGCCATGGAAACCGGCCTGAGGCACGCCCTCGATCGCGGCGAGCTGCAGCTGCACTACCAGGAGCAAACCGACCTGGCCAGCGGTAAGATTACCGGCATGGAAGTGCTGCTGCGCTGGCAGCACCCCGACCTCGGCCTTCTTGCCCCGGCTGACTTCATCGATCTGGCCGAGGAAACCGGCCTGATTCTCCCCATCGGCGAATGGGTTCTGCGTACCGCCTGCGCCCAGAACCGCTCCTGGCAGGAGGCCGGACTTGCGCCCATGCGGATCGCGGTCAACCTTTCCGCTCGGCAATTCAATCATCACCGCCTGGTCGATACCGTGACGATGATTCTCGAGGAAACCCGGCTGTCCCCCAAGTGGCTCGAGCTCGAACTGACCGAAAACCTGCTCAGCAACGACATCGAGGCCACGGTCGCACAGTTGCAGAAACTGAAGAAGATCGGCGTCTCGCTTGCCATCGACGATTTCGGCACCGGATTTTCATCGCTGCGCAACCTCAAGCAGCTCCCCATCGACCGCCTGAAAATCGATCACTCCTTCCTGCAGGGATTAGGCAGCGGCGCCGATTCCTCCTCGATCATCAAAACCATTATTGGCATGGCCCACAATCTCGGCCCCAGGGTGATTGCCGAGGGGGTCGAAACGAATCAGCAGCGGGATTTTCTGCAGCAAAACGGCTGCGACGAGATCCAGGGGTATTTCTTTTCCAGGCCGGTCTCCAAAGAGGAGTTTCACAAGCTCCTCAAAACGGCCTAGCGGCAACCTGAATACCCATTTCAATTGACACCGGACCCGGGTTGGCATATTGTTGCAACCATGAACAAAAAACCTGATCAATTCGGCTATCATAAATTACGGGAACTGTCCCAGGGCTGCCGCATCAACGGGTTACCCGTAACCCCGCAACGGCAGGCGGTCCTCGAAGCCCTTGCGGGAAGAAACGACCACCCCAGTGCGGATGAACTCTTTGACGAGGTGAAAAAGCAGCTCAAGGGGATCTCCCGAACCACCGTCTACCGGGTCCTTGAAACCCTGGTACGGATCGGTGTGGTACAAAAAATAGGCACCGAACAGGCACGAGCCCGGTTTGACGCTGACACCCGGCGGCACCATCACATTCTCTGCATGGGCTGCGGCAAACTGAGCGATCTGGTCGGGGTGAATATCGCCGAGCTCATGCCGGAGCGACCGGACGTCGACGGTTTTCGCCTGTTCAATTATTCGGTTCAATTCACCGGCCTCTGCTCTGAATGTCTGACCGGCAGTGACGCCCCTCAGCCCCCGGCCCGACCCGTTTCTACTAAAATAAACAAGGAGGAAAAATGAAAAAATGGCGCTGCGTTATCTGTGATTACATCCACGAAGGTCCTGAGCCTCCCGAAACCTGTCCCGAGTGCGGGGCCGGCCGGGAAAATTTTGAGGAAGTCGATTAGCAGTCAGGGCGATTTCATAGATCTGAATTGAAAAAGGAGTCAACAATGGCTTTTGTAACCCTTGACGAGATCCTGAAATTTGCGGTAAAGCGCGAAGAGGCGGCCTATCAGCTCTACAAGAACGCCGCGGCGATCTCGAAAAGCATTGCGGCCAAGAAGATGTTCGAGGAAATGGCCGCCGAAGAGGCCGGGCACAAGGAGGTTTTCGGCAAAATGAATGTCGAAAAAGCCGAGCAGTACAAGGCGATCCAAATTCCCGACATGAAAATAAGCCAGTACCTCGCCGAGGTGCCGCTGCAGCCGGACATGACCTACCAGCAAATTCTGACCTACGCCATGAAGGCTGAAGAGAATGCTTACCAGCTCTACACGACGGCCGCCGCCGAGATTGACGATCCGCAGCTGAAAAAAGTGCTGCAGGTATTCGCCGACGTTGAAAAGGGGCACAAGATCAGAATCGAAAAGATTTACGACGTTCATGTGCTGACCGAAAACTGAGCGACGTCAGCGGGTCATACCTGAAAAAGCCTCCGGAAACGGGGGCTTTTTCAGGTTTCAGAAGAGGTCTTCACGATAGTCAGGGACTTCGCGGTACCACAGCGGCTGCCGGCGGGCCCTGGAAATCGCTTCGTCGACCTCGGCAAGGAGCCGCTGCCGGTCCTTCGGGTAGCTGCCGGCCAGGTTGAGAAAGTTGGAGACGTGATTTGAACGCAGGATGGTCTTTAGCGGCGCAAGGTGCTGCAGCAGTTCGCGGGCCTCTTCGAGAATGCCCCCGCGGGAAAGGGGCTCGATGGTGCGGAGAAAGTCGTCATTGTGGCGGACAAAGAGGGTCAGCAGCGAGAAATATTCGGGGGAGAGCTCGCTGATCCAGCGGGCCGTCGCCCGGGCGTGCTCCTGGCTGCGGGCCTGCCCGGCCAGACCGAGGATGGCGGTGACCGAGAGCTTCATCCCCGACTCTTTCGCCTTGCGGCACAGGGCCAGCATGTCTTCGGCGGAAAACCCCTTGTTGATTGCCCGCAGGGTCTCCGGGTCGCCGCTCTCCAGGCCGAAGTAGAGGATGCGCAGCTTTTTCTCCCGCAGCAGGGCCAGCTCGTCGCCGTCCTTGGTGGTCAGGCTGGCCGGCGAAGCGTAGGCGCCGACCCGCTGCAGATTGGGAAAGGTTTCCGCCAGGGCATCGAGAAGAGCGCTCAAGCCCGCCTGCGGGTAGACCAGGGCATCGCCATCGGCCAGAAAGACCCGCTGAATGTAGGGACGGTGGGATGCAGGCACCGATCGCATCTCGTCGATGATTTCACTCAGCGGACGGATGCGGAAGGTTTTCGCTTTATACATGCCGCAGAAGCTGCAGTGGTTCTGCGAACAGCCGACGGTGATCTGAAAAATCAGGCTGCGCGCTTCACTGGGGGGCCGAAACAGCGGCTCGATATAGTCGAAATAATACATGGCGTTACAACAGGGCGTCGATCGCCTCGAAATCGATCTCCGTATCGGCCAGGGTGCGGATCAGGTCGATCTTTTCGCGATCGTCGACGGTGATCTTGGAGACGTCGCTGGTGATCCGGGTGAACGCCTCGGCATTGGTGATTTCGGTGCGGATATAGGGGATATTGCTGTCGGCCAGAATTTTCTGGGTGATTTTTGAAACCGGCGCCAGTCCGGGAATCACCAGGCCGGCGATCTTTCTGCGATATTCCGGCAAGTTGTACAGGGACGCGAGCATCACCAGCAGTTCGTCACGGGAACTGTTGACCAGCAGCAGGCTCGAATCTTCGAGCAGGTCGGCGACCCGCTGCGCAGACGCCGCGCCGAGTTGCACGTGATGGGCGATGCGCAAAACTTCACGGACGTCGCCGCTGAGCGGACATCCGAGGATTTTGGAAATGCGGCCGAGGGTCGGATTGGCCAGGACCGGGGTATAATTGAAGCCCCCGTCAACCCGGAAGCTCTCCCCGGCAAAAGCACGGCGCAGGTAATGGAGACTGGATTCCCGTTTTGCGGGGATCAGCTTATTGAGCAGAACCATCTTGACGGCGACCTGCTCCTGCCTGAACAGGGCCAGGTTCAGACTGACCGAATCAATGGTGTTGCCGATGCCGCCGCCGGCGATAATCATCACCGGAGCCTGCATCGTTTTGGCGATCTTGGCGTTATTCATACCGATCACCGAGCCGACCCCGCTGTGCCCGGACCCTTCGAGCACCAGGAAGTCGCAGCGTTTTTCCAGCTCGGCCGTGGCCTGGCGGATTTTGTCGAGCAGCACTTCGCTGCGAATTTCACCATCGAGCACCTTGCGGGTCGAGTCGGGGTAAAGCACCACCGGCGACATGTACTCAATGTCGCCGTCAAGACCGAAAACACCGGCCATGAGGGCGGCGTCCTTATCCATAGCCAAGCCGTTATAGGTGGACGGCTTTGGCCCCAGCGGCTTGATGAAACCGATCCGACCGTATTTTTTCCGGGCCAGGAACATCAATGACAGACTCGTGGTCGTTTTCCCCGAGTTCTGCCCGGTCGACGCGATGAATATCTTTTTCGCCATTCGGGACCCCCCCTGTCAGCAAGCACCTTAGAATCGATCTTGGAAAATACTACAAAAACACCATCAATGTCATCAGGTATACCAGATTATCGACAACCGGCCAGGTTGCACCCGGGATAAATACACCTAAACTTAAACAGGAGGGGCCAACGCAGCAACGAAACAAACCGCATCACTCACGCCCAGGAGGTGCATCATGACACAACTGGAACTGACAGAACAACAGCAGCAGGTTCTTGGCGAGGTCCTGGAGATAACCCTTTCCGACCTGAGCATGGAGATTTCCCATACCGACCAGAAAGACTACCGTGACCGCCTGAAGCAACGACGAGAGGCATTGACTGCCGTCCGCGATGCCCTCAAGCAGAGGCATTGAGTCCTTGGCAGTCGCACTAATTTCGGGGATCGGACGGGTCGGGAGCGTATCAGTCTCACCTCAGCCCTTTCACAGAACCGTGAATACGGGTTCCCAAAGGTTCTTCCGCCAACGGCTTTGCACCATAAGCCATTGGATCCACAGTGATTGCCTCATCCAACGCAGCCGGACAGTCGCGAGTTGAGCTCCCGATCCGCCCTTTGCAGTTGCATCTCGAAGCTGGCGAACACTGCGAACCTTTCTGCAAAAACGCCTCGCACCCGGCTAACCGGCGGCGGCCGGCGCTCCAGTTGCGCAGAAAGGCTTCCACACCGGTCAGGCAGCCGCTGCGCAGATCGATCTGCGGCTGGTCATGGAGAAAAAACTCTTTCCGGTCAAGGGCCCGGCGCAGACTGCTTTCGCAGCATCAATCAATCAAGCGCCCAGGCATTCATTTCCCTTGAAAAGAACTGGAAATTGTTTCTGCCCGCTTCCTTGGCTTTATACATTGCCATGTCGGCGTGCTTGAGCAGCTCGTTGACATCGCCGCCATCGGCGGGATAGAGCGCAATGCCGATACTCCCCGTGGTGTAGATCTCCTGTCCTTCGAAAAGAACCGGCTCCGCCAGCATGGCCAGAATCTTCTCGGCGAGCGCGGACGGATGTCGCCCCTGGCCGATCCCGGTCACCACGATGACGAATTCGTCGCCGCCCAAGCGGGCCACCGTATCACATTCGCGCAGACACGCCTTCAGCCGACCGGCCACTACGCCCAGCAGCCGATCACCGGCCACATGCCCGAGGGTGTCATTCACCCCCTTGAACCGGTCCAGGTCGAGAAACATGACCCCCACATGCTTTTGCTCGCGGTCGGCCAGAACCAGCGCCTGGCTCAGGCGGTCCCGCAACAGCGCCCGGTTCGGCAGGGAGGTCAGCGGATCGTAATAGGCCAGCTGCTGGATTTCGCTTTCAGCCTGCTTGCGGAGGGTGATGTCGCGCATGACCAGCAGCACCGCTGGGGCGCCTTTCCAGAGGGTCGGACCGCTGGTCACTTCGACGACGACGTCCACTCCGGAATGATGGGCGATACTCAGCTCCTGGGGTTTCAAACTGGCGTGCCCGGCGAGAATCCGCTGGCAGGTTTCAAGAAGCTCCTGCCGGGCCCCGGCACAGAAGAGTTCGCTGACCGGTGAACCGGGCAGATGTTCAAGCGGATACCCGGAGATTTCCGCAACCCGGCGATTGGCATAGACGCAGTCCCCGAGTTCATCGATGATCAGCATGCCGTCATTGGCGTTGTCGGCCAGCGCCCTGAAGTTGATTTCACTCTCCTGCAGCGCCGCCTGCTGCCGGTCCAGGGTGCTGACCATCTGGTTAAAAGCCTCGGCCAGGGTGCCGATCTCATCCTGGGACGAAATTCTGATCAGCTTTTGTTCCCCGGACAGTTCAGGCAGTGCCGAGACATGCCGGGCAATCGTCAAAAGAGGGGCCGTAAGCCCGTGCATCAGCAACCAGGCCACCGCCAAAACCGCAGCCGTACCGGCAACAGCCGCCGCCCCGATATAGGCCCTGGCCTTGCTTAACGGAGCATAGGCTTCAGAAACCGGATAGTTGGCGGACAGAATCCAGTCCGTCGCCTGCAGGTGGGCAAAGGATGCCAAAAAACGCTTGCCCCGTGAATTGACGGTCTCCTCGGTCCCCTCAAACCCTTCAATAGCCAGGTCGAAGTACTTGTTCATCCCGACCGGCACATCCCGCTTCATGATGCGGCTCTTGTCCGGATGGATAATCAGCGTGCGGTCCTCTGCAAAGAGGTAGAGGTGTCCGGTTTCCCCCACCTTGATATGCAGCAGCTCTTCAAGCAGGTTTTTTCCGAGCAGGTCAATGCTGCCGCCGAGAAATGCGATCATCCGCCCTTGCGGGTCAACGATCGGGGCAGTGACCATGACCGCCGGGTGCCCGGGGCTGTGGGTGGACATGTAAGGCTTGGAGATGTGGGGCCTGGCCGTGGCCACCGTGGTTTTGAAGTATTCCCGGAACGAGATGTCACGCCCGCGTCGATCGGGCAGGAAGGGACTTTCGGCCGCCAGCTTTCCGTCCATGGAAAAGACAAACAGCCCGTTATCGAAGGTGGTCAACATCTCGGGCTTGGAATCCATAAACCGTTGCAGGCTGTCGGCATCGGCGACGTCGGCAACGGAGACCTGGGCCGCGGCGACCACCAGGGATTTCTTGGCCAGATCAAGTTTCTGATCGATGGTGTGCGCCAGCGAAGCCACCAGGGCAAACTGCTGCTCAGACAGGTTCCGCTTAAATTCCCCTTTGAAATAGGAAAAAGTCAGAACGGCCATGCAGGCGACAAACAGGACAAAGAGCGCCGAGACCGCCAGAGCCATTTTGGTTTTCAGACTGCGTCTAGCGATATCCACCGGGCACCCCGCATAAATTAAAGGGCTCATACAATGCTGAGGGTTTTACCACCCGAGGCAGCAAAGATCAAGAACTGTCAGCCCCGGAAGGCAACGATGCTCCCCGGGCACAGAGCGTGTTCCGCGATTATTTCAGTCACGCTTGAACGCGACCGAAACCTGCCGCAGCATCCAGGCGATGCAGGCCAGCCCGGCCGCCAGGGTCACGAAGAACATCACCATCGGCGCATACTGCGGCACCACCTGCAGCGTTTCGGCACGGAAAAACGGGGCATGAAAGGCGATGCGGGCCAAATCGCGCATCAGCGCCATGAGAAAGAGCAGAACGAAGGCCAGCACCGCCGTCAACCCGACCTGACGGCGCAGACCGGTGACCAGGGCGACGGTTGCCAGGATCAGGGCGACGATAAAGACGGCAGTGGCCAACAGGTTACGCCCCATGAAGATCAGCATGATCTCCCGCGGCAGCGACATCAGAAACCATATTCCCAACAGCACCTGGGCCATGGTCAGGTAGGTGAAGGTCTGCATGCCGATGCGCGTTGCCAGCTCGGCCACCTGGGGATCGCGCTGGCGCCAGAAGCGGGCGAAGACCGCCACCGCCAGCCCGCCGACGGCAAAGCCGCCGACCACAAAATGGAGAAACCGGGGGAACAGGGTCGGGTCGCCCAGATTGAGCAGGGTGCCCGTGGGAGTCTGAAAATAGGCGACCCAGCGGGCCGGGTCGAGGGCCAGCGACATGTTGTTGGTAAAGATAAAGGCGATCAGCAAGATGGCCAGCAGGGCCAGACCGATGAAGACCGCCCCGCCCCGCCCCAGCGAGCGAAAGCGGAAATCGTACAGGTAGATGGCGTAGTAGGCGAAGATCAGCAGCGGGATCACCGCCAGCCAGAAAACCGCCATCAGGATCGAACTGACGTAGAGAAACTGGCCGTAAAGGACCTGGTTGAAGAGCAGCGGCGCGACCCCGAAATTAACCGTGAAGGCGACCAGAAAAGGGAGCACCCGGGCCAGCTCGAAGGCCAGCCGGCGAGAAGTTTCGTCACCGCGCAAGCGGGCAAAGAGGCTGATGCCGGAGAAACCGAGCAGCATGTTCATGCAGAGCAGGTGCAGCGGCAGAGTCAGCAGCAGCAGAAACTCAAACCAGCCCCAGGCGACCGGGATGGTATCGGGAGTCGGGATGAGGGGATTCATGGTTGACCTCCCTGGTTTTTTTTGTAAAGGAACTCCGCAAGCGCATCTTTCTCTTCGCCGGAGGCAACCATCGGCGGCATGGCCGGTTGCAGCTTCTCCAGCATGTCGAGGGCGGCGCGGACACGTTCCCGGCTCCAGCCGGACACTTTCGGCAACAGCGGATTATACCCTTCGACCAGGCTGTGACACATGGCGCAGTGGGTTTCAAAAACGGTTTCTCCGGCACCCTCCGCCACCGGAACGGTCGATCCGACGGCATGGAGCGAAACGAGGAAGGCGGCCAACAGGTCTTTTTCTGCCGCGGTCCCGGCATAATCAGGCATGGCCGGGTTGAGGGCGCTCAGCTTGTCAAGGGCCGAACGGACCCGATCGGGACTCCAGCCGCCGGTCCTGGCTTTAATCAGCCCGGTATCGTGGCAAAAAATGCAGTTGTCGGCGAACAGCTGCGCTCCAGCCCCATCCCCGACGCCAGCAACCGAAGGACCTGCGGCCTCGGCCGGCTTACCATGCAGGCCGGTGACAATCCAGGTGGCCAGCGCCCGCATTTCATCCGCAGTCCCGACGAAGGGGGGCATAAAATAACGGCGCTGGTGGATCGTCTCAAGGTACGTGAGCAGCGCCGGATAACTGAAATTTGCCGTGCGGGCGACGATATCGTTATTGAAGCCGCCGATCGTGTGACAGGCGTGGCACTGGTGCTTGAACAGGTCCTGGCCGATTTCCAGCAGGCTTTCTTCGTGAAACTCCCGAATCCGCACCCAGCGGGCCGAACCGAGCAGACCCTGGCGGTTGATGTCATCCACCTCGTCCTTGAAAATGCCGTTGGAATACATCACCTCGTTGACCACATACGGCCGCCGGGCGGCCTCGCGGGTCCACTCGAAGGCCCCCATAAAGAGCAGCCCGCAGGCCAGTACGACAAAGGCGATCACCCGGTTGTGCAGCGCCGGCATGATGACCGTGAAAACCAGGCTGAGCAGCAGAATGGCGAGCACCGCGTAGAGGCCCCAGTCGAGGGCGCGGGCAATGGTCGGCGAAGCGCCATCGACCAGAGTTCGGGCCGGCTGGGGCAATTTGGAAAGATACCAGAATCCCGACGGCACCGCTCCGGCCAGGGCGACCAGCACCCACTTGCCGGAAAACCGGGTCATCGTGAATTTGAGCTCTTGATTCTTCTGCCAGGCGCAGGTCACGTAGGCGTAGAGGCCCGCCATCAGCAGGGCGACAAAGGTTCTGAAAATGAGCGCCGGCCAGAAACTCGGGTTGAAAAAGCCGGACCAGAAATCGCCGTCGACGAGCCACTGGCCCGGGGTGAGCATGAAGCCGATGATGCCGTTGATGAGAAAGAGGCTGAACCAGGCGGCGATGAAATAGATCCAGCCGATGACCAGGTGGGTGCGCCGCGCCATCCGGTCGAAGGTGTAGAAATAGATGAACAGGGCGACGATTTCGACCAGGAAGAAGACCCACTCGGTGGCCCAGCCGAAGACGAAATTGTGAATCAGCAGCGAGGTGCCGGCCGGCTGCACCAGCGAAATGATAAACCAGATGGCCACCCCCGTCATTCCGCCGACGACCATGGTCACCAGCAGGAAAAACTTGCTGTGGGCGCGGGTGAAAGCAAGAATGTCGGGGTTCTGCTCGCGCACCCCCTTGCGCTCGGCCAGCACCAGGTAGAGCCCGCCGCCGACGGCGAAGTGGGAGACGAAAACGTGGACAATGGCGATCAGGGCGATCAGCGTACTGCCGCCGATCTCAGGCAGATACCAGACGGGGTAATTCATGCGCACCCTCCCGGGGAGTAATAATAATTGCACGGTCCGAAAATCGATTCGCAA
>NZ_JBFHGD010000069.1:0-14512 GCF_041583255.1 Trichloromonas sp.
GCGCCGAGATCGTCGGGGCGTACCGCCGGGGCCTCGGGGAGGCGCTCCTGCAAAGCGGAGAGGATTTCGACCCGCTTGATCGAATCGATGCCCAGGTCGGCATCGAGGCTCATCTCCAGCTCGAGCATCTCGATAGGGTAACCGGTCTTTTCAGAAATGACCTCGAGCAGCACCGATGCCACCTTGTCGCTGCCGACCGCTGCAGCGGCCGGGGCTGCGGCTGGCGTAATGATCGGGGCTACTTGCCGTGGTTGCGGGCTCTGGGCGACCGTCGGCCGGGGAGCCGGTGACGATTGCCGTGCCATGTGAGCCGGAACCGGGTTGGTGACTACGGGCGCACCGCTGAACATCTGGCGCTGCTGTTCGATCAGGGTCATGAAGGAGCGGGTGGCGTTTTCCTGCCCTTCGAGAAACTGCTGATGCAGGCGGGCGGTCTGTTCCTGCAGGCTCTGCAGGGCTTGCATGCTCTGCTGGGTCAGGCGCAGGGCGTCCTGCATCGATCCGGCCGGCATTTGAGTCGCCGAAGGCGAAATGGGCGGTTGCACCATGGGCGCCTTTGCAGCCTGAGAAACCGGCGCCGCACTTTGCGGCATCGGCTTGGCCGCTACGGGGGGACGTTTCGGCGGCCGCTTGAAATAGTTGGCGCCACCGATGGGGACGGTGATCCCCGGTTTTTTGCCCGCAGCTTGATTTGCCGATTCGTCGATGCCGTCGTCCCAGCGCTCAAGGCTGAATTCGTAGCCCAGGGCTGCAAGTTGCGCGAGGGCGCGGGCCAGATCAAGAATGGCCGAACGCTTGCCGTTGGACGAATCGATTGCCAGTGCCTGGTGGTCATTGCCGGCCAGGATCGCTTTGACCATGCCGGTCAGGCGGGCGCCGGGGCCGACTTCGAGGAACGTACGCACGCCGGCGGCATGCATCGATTCGATTTCTTTGACGAATTCGACCGGGCGGGCAATCTGTGACGCCAGCAGCTGGCGGGCCTGGTTTACGTCGTTCGGATACGGTTCGCCGGTGGCGTTGGCATAGACGCCGGTCTGGGGCTGGTTGAACGAAATTTTCTGCAGACGCTTGCCAAAGGGGCCGCTGGCGTCGGCCACCAGTTCGCTGTGGAAGGCCGCGGAGACCGTGAGTTGGGTGCAGCGGATTCCCAACTGGCCGAGACGCTCGGCCGCCTTGCGGATTTTCTCGCTGGGCCCGGACAGTACACCCTGCTCTGGGGTATTCTTGTTGGCAAGAACGAGGTTGAATCCCTCTTCTTCAAGTAGTTTCTCAACTTGTTTCAGCGGCGCGGAGACCGCCAGCATCGATCCCTTGTCGCCGTCACCGGCTGCCATCAGTTCACCGCGCAGGCGGGAAAGCTCATGCAGGGAAGGGCGGTCGAATACGCCAGCGGCGCAAAGGGCCGTCAGTTCGCCGTAGCTGTGGCCGGCAAAAGCCGAGGCATTAATACCGAAATCGCTGAGTACGCTCCAGGCGCCGAGGCTGACGGCGCCAAGGGCAGGCTGTGCAATCTCGGTGGCGCGCAGGCGATCCATTTGATCCTTGCGGGTCTCCTCGTCAAAGGCCGGACGGGGATAGATGAAGTCGGACAACCGCTGTTGGCTCTGGGTCGAAAAGACCTGGTCCGCCTGCTCGATGTTGTCGAGAAAGGTGGGGAACTGGCTGGTCATATCCTTGAGCATGCCGGGATACTGGGCTCCCTGGCCGGGGAAGAGGACGGCGAGTTGGCCTGGAGCTGATCCGGTGGCGAAAAAAGTGCCGTCCGGGGTGTTCCAGCTGGGCTGCCCCTGGTTTTTATCCAGCATGGACAGGGCATTTTTGATCTGCCCGGCCGGGTCGGCCGATGTCTTGTCGAACACCAGTGCGATCCGGAACAGAGCTTTCGGATCGAAGCTGCTGCGGCTTTGCTGGGCGGCACGGCGCAGCGCGCTCCATTTTTCATTGGCCGGGAACTGCTTCAGGGCGGCGGTGAGTCCTGCGATGTCGGCGGCGCTGAAGGCCGCGACCTGCACATCGTCTTTCCAGTCGATCTGGTTTTTTTTGCCCTGGTATTCTTCCAGCACGCAATGAAAGTTGCTTCCGCCGAAACCGAGGGCGCTGACCCCGGCCCGGCGCGGATGACCGGCACTGGCGACCCAGGGGCGCGCTTCGGTGTTGACGTAGAACGGGCTCTTTCCAGAGGTTACGGCCTCTTGCGGCTTGTTGACCTTGATGGTCGGCGGCAGCACTTTGTGATGCAGGGCCAAGGCGGCCTTGATCAACCCGGCGGAGCCGGCCGCGGCCTTGGTATGGCCGATCTGTGACTTGACCGAGCCGAGGGCGCAAATGGGGGAATCCGTATCGCCGAACACCTCGCGCAGGGCTTTCACTTCGATGGCGTCGCCGACCTTGGTGCCGGTGCCGTGGGCCTCGATCAGGCCGATGCTGGTCGGTTCGATGCCCGACTGTTCGTAGGCTCGACGGAGGGCTTTCTGCTGTCCGGCGGCACTCGGTTCGTAGATGGCCGCACCGCGGCCATCGCTCGAGGTGCCGATCCCCTTGATTACCGCGTAGATTTTGTCGCCGTCCCGCTCGGCGTCGGCCAGGCGCTTCATCACCAGGATGCCGAGTCCTTCGCCGAGGGTGGTGCCGTCGCCCTCGGCGTCAAAGGGGCGGGCGTGACCGGATGGCGAGAGGGCCGGGGTCTTGCTGAAGCAGGAGTACATGAAAATGTCGTTGAAGGTGTCGATACCGCCGGTGACCACCATGTCGGCCTTGCCCGAGGACAGTTCCAGGGCCGCCAGGTTGAGAGCGCTCAGGGAGCTGCCGCAGGCGGCATCGCAGACGCAGTTGGTGCCGCCGAAATTGAAGTGTTTGCTGATGCGCCCGGCGACCACGTTGCCGAGCAGGCCGGGGAAGGAGTTCTCCTGCCAGGGGACGTAGGAGTCGGAAATCCGCTTGACTGCGTCTTCGGCGGTGGCATCGTCGATGCCGGCTTCTTTCATGGCCGAGCGCCAGATCGGGTGGCCGAGGCGGGCGCCCAAGGGGATGACCAGTTCGAGGGTGCCGGTGACGCCGAGGATGACGCTGACCTTCTCCCGATCGAATTCCTTGTCGGTGCCGTAACCGGCATCCTTCAGCGCCTGGCCGACGGCCACCAGGCCGAGGAGCTGGGAGGTGTCGACGGCTTCGAGGGCATTGGGCAGGATGCCGTACTCCATGGGGTTGAAATCGACCGGCGAGAGAAATCCGCCGTGCTTGGCGTAAACCCGGTCCGGCGCTTTCGGATCTTTGTCAAAATAGTCTTCCGCCCGCCAGTGACTTTCGGGAACCTCGCTGATGGCATCCACGCCGTTCTTGATATTTGTCCAGAATTCGCTGACGTTGTCGGCCTTCGGGAAAAGGCAGCCGATACCGACGATCGCCAGGGGCGCAGTGTTGGATGAATCGAGTTGGTTCTTTTCGGCACTGTCTCTTTTCAACGGAGATACTCCTTTATGGTCTCGATCTCGAGGGGGGCAAAGGACATGGCCTCAGCGTCGAGGCGGACCCCCTGGATGGTCAATTGATTGGCGCGCAGCAGGTAGGCTGCTCCCAGCAGCAGGTTGAGGGCGACGGTGACGACCTGTCGCTTGGCCGGAGCTTCGAGAAAGCTCCCCTTGGTCCATTCGTTGAAAGCGCCCATGGCCGGCCCGCACCAGATCTGGTAGTCGATTTTGCGGGACGCCTCGCCCTTGTTGGCCCAGACCGGTGATTGCCCCAGGTACCAGCGAAAGACCAGGGCCATCTTGTGCTTGGGGTCTCGGCTGGCTTTTTCAACCTGCCGGGGGTCGCGTACGCTGAAGTAGGCGCGGGTCTGCTCCCAGACAGTTTCCAGCGTATCGCGGAAAATCGTTTTTTCCAGTTTCTGGCGCTCTGGCAAGGGCAGCTCTTCGATGCTGCCGTAAGCCCGATACAGCTCAAAGAGTTTGGAGGCGCGCATGGAGAACATGGTGCCGCGCTTGAGAACCTGAACATTGACCCCCATTTCGAACATGTCGGCCGACGGTGCCATGGTGATGTCGGCCTGGCGGGTTTCGGCGAGCATCTGCCGCACCTCGTCGCAGGTTCCCGACTCAACGCAGGCCTGGTTAACGGTGCCGGTGACCAGGTAGCCGGCCCCCATGGCAAAGGCGGCCGCTGCCGAGAGAGGGGTGGCGATGCCGCCGCCGAGACCGACTCGCAGCTGCTGCTGGTAGCGGTACTGGGCCTGGAATTTGTCCTTCAATGCCAATATCGACGGGAACAGGGAGATGGCCGGGCGGTTGTCGGTGTGGCCGCCGGAATCCGCCTCGACGGTCACGTCCTGCGCCATCGGAACCTGGGCGGCCAACTGCGCCTGCTCGGGAGTGAGGGCGCCGCTGCTGACCAGTTCACGCAGAAAACGCTCCGGAGGCGGGGCAAAGAACTTGGCGGCGATCTCTTCCCGCGAAATTTTGGCGATGATGCGATTGGGGGTGATGATTTTTCCCGCTGCGTCGCGATGGATCCCCTGGGTCCGGTAACGAATCATCGGCAGGGTCAGGTCGAGAAAGGCCGAGGCCTCGATCAGACGAATGCCCCGTTTCAGGTACAGTTCGACCAGGGCGTTCTCCAGGTCCGGTTCGTTGGGGCTGTGGATCAGGTTGATGCCGAAGGGAATATCGCCGGCGGCCTGCAGCTCATCGATGGCCGCCACGACTTCTTCGAAGGGCAAGCCGGCCGCGCCGAAAAAACCGAGCATTCCGGCCGCGCCGAAGGCCTTGGCCATGGCGACTGAGCTGATCCCCTTGGCCATGGAACCGCCGACGTAAGGGTAACGCAGGCCATGGTCACGACAGAAGTCTGTGCTGCCGAGCCGCTCGGGCGGGCAGGGTGCGACCATGCCGGTGAAAGGCAGGGTCGCGGCAGAGGCATCCGCGGGTTGTCCGACCCTGATGGCCGGCGAGCTGTCGATGCTGGCAATGAACAGGGGGCGGTCAATTTGAAGCAAAGCCGTTTTGGCGGACAGGGAACTGCTCGCATCAGGGCAAAAAGTACCCAGGGGCTGAGGGGGGCCTGGCGTAAAACTGTTCAAAAAGCACTCCTTGACTCACCGAGATTGGTGTGCCCCAAGCTCTGAAATGGCTTATTCATCAGCTGCAGGGCACAGATCCAGATATCTTTATTTCAAATCACGTAATATGCCATTTTGTAAGGGAAAAGGCAAAGCCTTTGTGTGGTTTTGCTGTAAGTGTCGGGATTGCATGGAAATGACTGAAGGCAAAATTGTCCGAAGGGGATTAAAAGGAGGGGGCGTTTGGATCGAGCTGTTGTGTGATTTAACGGTCCTATTGGACAATAAAAAAGCGCAGCAGGACAGGTCCCGCTGCGCCGCATGCTGTTGATCGGAGCCAGTTTACTCGTCTTCGGATATTTTGAAAACCTGCTGCACCCCCGGTCTTTGCTGCAGCTCCTCGAGGGTTAAGCGACTGGTGTCACCGATGACACCTATAATAATGCGGTTGGCCCCGGTGGATTGATGAAAGTCGAAATCACGTTCGATCAGGTATTCCTTGACCTGCTGCAGCAGGTCATCCGTTACATTCTTTTTCATGACGATAAGCATCTTATAGCCCTTTCGTGCGGATACGTTCGAGGCGGCGGGATTCGTCGATCACGCGTTCGAACATTCGGACAATAGCTTCATCGTCGAGTGGTCCGGGATTGGCGGCTTTCATCGCTTCAAAAATGCGTTTTTCCCTCGACGGGTCATATACGGGCAAATCGAGTTCTTTTTTGATTTCACCAATCATCAGGGCCAGTTGGGCGCGTTCGTTGAAGATTCTGAGCAATTGGCGGTCGATCTCATCGATCTTTATCCGAATATCGTCAATGGTCAAATCCTGTCTCCTCTCTGGCCTCAAAACTGCTTTTGCAGCAGGGTGTCACGTTTCCAGTGGATGTCGTCGGTTTCGGGAAAGTCGATGGTGTAGTGCAGGCCCCGACTTTCCTCCCGCTCAAGGGCGCAACGAATGATCAGCTCGGCCACGGTTGCGATATTGCGCAGTTCGATCAGGTCAGAGGTGATGAGAAAGTCCCAGTAGTAGTCGGTGATCTCTTCCTGAATCATCTGGACCCGTCGCAGGGCACGGACCAGTCGCTTGCTGGAGCGGACAATGCCGACATAGTTCCACATGCAACGGCGGATCTCGTCCCAGTTGTGGGCCACTACGACCTCTTCATCGCTGTTGGTTGCCGTACCGCAATCCCAGGATTCAATGGCGGGAAAGGAGTTCGTTTGGCTGGGTAGGCGTTCAAGTGAACGCTGGGCGGCCAGGTTGCCGTAGACAACCCCCTCGAGCAGGCTGTTGCTGGCCAGGCGGTTGGCACCATGCAGACCGGTGCAGGATGATTCGCCAATAGCGAACAGGTTCTGGACGTCCGACTCGCCCCATTGGTCGACCCGGATTCCTCCGCACAGATAGTGGGCGGCGGGAACCACCGGAATCGGCTGCCGGGTCATGTCGATGCCGTAGGAAAGGCAGGTTTCGTAAATGTTGGGAAAACGTTCCGTGATGTAGTCGCTACCTTTGTGGGTGATGTCGAGAAAAACGCAGTCGTCTCCGTGGATTTTCATCTCATTGTCGATGGCCCGGGCCACGATGTCGCGCGGGGCGAGATCTTTCAGTTCATGGTAGCGCTCCATGAACGCCGTTCCGTCCCGACGTTTGAGGATGGCCCCTTCGCCGCGAACCGCTTCGGAAATCAGGAATGATTTTGCGAGCGGGTGGAACAGGGTGGTCGGATGGAACTGCATGAATTCCATGTTGGCTACGGTGGCGCCGGCACGGTAGGCCATGGCGACGCCGTCGCCGGTCGCTACATCGGGATTGCAGGTGTACAGGTAAACCTTGCCGGCCCCACCGGTCGCCAGAATGGTGATCCTGGCGCCGAAGGTGATTACTTCCTTTTTGTCAATATCGAGGATGTAGGCGCCGAGACACTTGTTGGGCAAGATGCGGCGGTGGGCCAGCTTGGCCTCGGTAATCAGGTCGATGGCAATGTGGTTTTCGTAGAGGGTGATATTCGGGTGCTGGCGGACCGCCGCCACCAGGGCCCGCTCGATTTCGCGGCCGGTGACATCCTTGGCATGCAGGATGCGCCGGTGGCTGTGTCCGCCTTCGCGGGTAAGGTCGTAGGAGTTGTCTTCTTTTCTTGAGAACTGAACACCCCAGTCGATCAGATCGTGAATCGCCTGCGGTCCCCCTTCGACAACCATTCTGACAATCTCTTCATTGGGCAGTTGGGCTCCCGCCACCATGGTGTCCCGGATGTGATCGTCAAAAGAGTCTTCGTCAGAAAAAACAGCGGCAATTCCCCCTTGCGCCAAATTGGTCGCAGTTTCTGAGATATCCCGCTTGGTTACAATGGCGACGGACCCTTCGTCGGCGACCTTGAGCGCATAGGAAAGGCCGGCTATGCCGCTGCCGATGACGAGGAAATCAGAGGTAGTCTTCATGTTGAGCCTCATTGGGCGAAGAATGGACCGGCAATTGCATATTGTCAGTCAAGTCAGGTCAAGGGGATGATAATGCCGCCATTCTGGTCGACAATGCAGAAGTGAAACAATTAAAACGTGTTATTATCAGCTCCGCAGTCTTGGTTGTCAAGGTTTTTGCCCTGCCTAAGCAGGTTGAAATACAGTAATTTTTCGTTTATATTACGTAAATTGTCAATCCTGGGGGGGGCATGATCCAGTCATCGATAAGCCATTACAGTCTGCTTTTTCTGGCTTTGCTGGTTTTGCTGGTCCCGTCGCAGGGACACGCAGACATTTACCGGCATGTTGATGCCAACGGCGTCGTCCATTTTACCGATACCCCGACCAGCGGCCAGTATCGATTCTTTATGAAAGAAAAAAAACAGCGGGCGGAGAGAAGTTCAGTCACTGACCTGATCTTGCACTACGCTTCTGTTTTTAACCTGGATGATTCCCTGGTGAGAGCGGTGATCAAGGTCGAAAGCGATTACAATCCAAACGCGCTTTCCAGCAAAGGGGCCCAGGGACTCATGCAGTTGATACCTGAGACGGCCCGCGATATGAATGTGACGGATCCGTTCAACCCTGAAGACAATATTCGCGGTGGCAGCCGGTACCTGCGCTTGATGCTCGATCAGTTCGACGGCAGTCTTGAACTTGCCCTTGCCGCGTACAATGCCGGTCCGGGTGCGGTGCGCCGCTACGGGGGCATCCCCCCTTTTGAAGAGACACGTAATTACGTTGAAAAAGTAAAAAAATATCTGCGGCATTATCGCCAGAACAGGGATGCCGTTTTATGAATTTACGTACCGGGCTGTTGAATCTTCCGAATATGCTCACCCTGGTCAGAATCGCCGCAGTACCGTTGGTGGTCGTATTGTTGCTGTTTGAAAGTCGTGAGGCCAACTTCTGGGCGGCCCTGGTCTTTGCGCTGGCGGCAGTCACCGATTGGCTCGACGGCTGGTTGGCGCGCAAATGGGAAATTGTAACCGTTCTCGGTAAGTTCCTGGATCCGCTGGCGGATAAACTGATCGTCATGGCCGCCCTGATTATGCTGATCCCCCTGGGCCGGGTTCCGGCCTGGGCCGTTTTTCTGATACTGGCCCGCGAAATGATCGTTACCGGGTTGCGCTCGATTGCATCGGCCGAGGGTGTTGTGATTGCGGCCAGCGATCTTGGCAAATACAAAACCATTGTCCAGATGGTGGCCATCATCGCCCTGTTGCTGCATTATGATTATTACTGGCTGTTCGGGTATGAAATCGAACTCTTTCACGTTACCATGCAGCATGCCGGCCTTTTCTTTTTTTATGTTGCCTTCGTCATGACGATCTGGTCTGGAGCCGATTATCTGGTTAAATTCTTTAGGGTTATCGCAAAATAGCAGAAATCCCCCCGGTGATACCATTCGCATAATTTTTTATTGACTTGGAAAACCGCTTTTGCTATTAATAGGCCCGCTCGCAAGGGCAGTACGCAATGCGCGGGAATAACTCAGTGGTAGAGTGCAACCTTGCCAAGGTTGAAGTCGCGAGTTCGAATCTCGTTTCCCGCTCCAAGAAATTCAAAGGCCCCAGGCATTAAGTCTGGGGTCTTTTTATTTTACTTCCCGATGGATGCTTTTAAACGGGCATTGTTGTGATATATTTCTCAGCGTAGTTAACGTGACCGGAGGTACGAAATGATGATTCGAGTATTGTATCATGACGGCCGCTACGACATGGTTAAACGCTGGACTCTTGAGATGCTGATCGAACAGAACAGGATTCAGGGGTTTCGCAGGGCGAACGGGTGGGTGAGGATCGGGAAAGATAAACTCAGGGCACCGATGTCATCGAAGTCTCGGGAAGATGAGCGGCGGGTTCCGGTGGATTACCCAAGCACCTCGAAGCCGCATTAAGTGTCACCCTCAATTCGTTTAATGACTATTTATCGGGCTGAATCTGTCAGGTTTTCGTTATTTCCAACAGTTGTCATAGAAATTTTCTTGTTCTGATCAATTCTTTCCTGGTGTTATCCTGACAATAATAACAGTAAGTTAAGAAGTTAGGCATCTCTTTTGGTTCTTTTATGTTGCCAGAGTGGAACAAGCTTTGCTATATAAGCTTGCTGAATATCCGCCTGACATATGAACTGAACTGTCGAGAGCAGAATAAAGCTGATGTCTGAAATACACCTTTCAAAGCAAGACAAAATCGTCACCAGTCGACGCGATTTTCTTAAAACCGGCATGCTGGTCGTTGCCGGTGCGGCCTTTCCCGTTGATGCCTTGGCACGAATTGCCGGCACAACGACCCCCGAGCGCGCCCTTTCTTTCTACAATACCCATACGGGTGAGCAACTGGATCGAATTGTTTACTGGGCCGATGGCCGCTACGTTTCGGAGCACCTCAAAGAGATCAATCATATCCTTCGGGATTTTCGAACCGATGAGATCAAACAGATAGATCCCAAGCTGCTTGATATCCTTTATAACGTCCAGCGTCGCTTGCAGGTTGCAGAACCCCTCCATATCGTTTCCGGCTATCGTTCGAAGGCAACCAATGCCGATCTTCGGCATGCCTCGTCGGGTGTGGCCAAAAAAAGCTTCCACACCAAGGGGAAGGCCATCGATTTCCGCATACCGGGGTGGAATGTACGCGATATCCGTAAAGCGGCGATGAGGATGAAGCTGGGCGGGGTGGGGTATTACCCCGATTCCGATTTTGTTCACCTTGATACCGGGCCGTTTCGCACCTGGTGACATTTATGTACATAAAACCCCAGAAAGGCTGTCGGTTTGGGCATAAGATGCTCTTTTTGGGCATAAGATGCGCCTGCGCTATTTTCTGAAAATTTACACATGTCGCATAGAGAGCCCTTCCGGTAGCGGGGGGGCTTTTTTGATCCAGGTAACCTTCACTGGCTCATTTCAAATTCGTCATCGATTTGTTGGTCCTGCCTGGTCCTTAAGGTGGGATCTAACAAACAGGCATACCCTGTTGCCCATTGAATCCACCCCCCCCAAGTCAGAGTCGGGGTCGAGGTTCTTATTGTTTCTAATGGCCCGTTGCTTTACGGCCTCAACATAGGCACGAATTTGATTGGCCTTCGCCCAGTTGGCCGCTTCCTCCTCAAAATTTTGCCGCCGGACATTTTCTTCCTCGATCAGCTGCTGTTGGACCTCTCGCTCTTCCCGTTGTCTTTTCCACTCTTCCTCTTGACGCTGCCGTTCAATTCGATGGCGTTTTTCGGCTTCGGCAACCTCAATAAGGCTGACGATGAACTGATTAAGGCAATCCTCCACCTTTTCGGTTTTGCCGTCATGTTGGCTCATAAGGCGGCAGGGGATGAATTGCTTGGTAGATAAGTTGAAAAGATTATTAAGGCGTTAGGGTTGTGTTATGTGTAGCTCTGACCCCTCTAGGGCCGTTTGATGATCTCTACCGTATGACTGAACAACTGCGCGCTGGCGTGCGTCTGGTGACCAACGAGTATGACGATGCCGGCAACCTGACCGCCACCGTCGATGCTGAGAACAACCGCATCGAGTATGCCTACAACTCGCGCAACCTGCTCGAGACCACGACCTTCGTCGATGGAGTCGACAATTTCTTCACCGAACAGTTCTATGACGGTGTCGGCAACGTGCTCATCAGCATCAACGAAGAAAGTGAAGTGGCTACTTCCACCTACGACAAGGAGAACCGTCTCAAGACGACGACCTTCGCCGGCGAGACCACCGAGAATTTCTACGATAATGTTGGCAATTTGGAGCGGGTGCAGAAGCCTAGAGGCAATGACAGCTCGATGGCCTACGATGGTCGCAACCGGCTGGAGGCGGTCACCGAGGGCGGTCTGTTGACTACGCGCTACACCTATGATGACAATGACAATCTGCGTACCATAGAAGATCCGCGCAACAACATCGTCGAGTATGCCTACGATGAATTGAACCGCAAGACGCAGCACATCCAGTACAAGTCCAGCGGGAACCTGACCGTTGCGTACGACCTGTACGACGCCGAGGGCAACCTCAAGCGGATGACCGATGCCAAAAGCCAGGTCTTCCTCTATGACTACGATGAGCTGAATCGCCCGACCAGGACCACCTATCCGCTGGTGGCGACGCCGTTCCTCACCATTCAGGAGGTCGTCACCGGTTACGACGCCAACAACAACGTTGAAACCGTCACCGAAACCAAGCAGCAGAGTGGCGGCGGCACCCTCATCGACAGCACGGTCAATGTCTGGGACAACTTCGATCGCCTGAAGACCAGCACCCAGCGTGGCATGATGATCAGCTATGGGTACGACAACAACGGCAACCGTACCAGTGTCACCTCGGACAGTGGAAAATCGACCACCTACACCTACGACCACCGCAACCGCCTGGAGACGGCGATCGTCGGAACCGACACGACGATCTATACCTACACCCCGGACAGCTTGACCGACACGGTCAGCTACCCGAACGGCACCAGCGCCAAATATACCTACTGGCCAAGCAACCGGGTGGAGACCATCACCCATCGTGACAATGCGGCGGCTGTTATTTCCAGTTACAACTACCAGTACGATGCCAACGGCAACCGCACCCAGCAGATTGAAGAGCAGGGCGGAGTTACCGAGACCACGACCTACGTTTACGACGCGCTGGATGACATTGACCGGCTGGAGAGCTTCACCGTCACCGACGGCACCACGACCACGGTCACCGATTACACCTTCGAAGGCTACAACCGCAAGACCGAGACGGTCAGGGTCGATGGGTCCGTGACGGTCGATAAGACCTACAGCTACGACGAAACCAACTGGTTGACCGATCTGGTCGACACGGTACCGGCCACCCCGGTGACCATCGCTTATCAGTACGATGACAACGGTAACACCGTCCTCAAGACCGACAGTAGCAAGCCGGATAACGTGGTGTTCGCCTACGATGTTGCTAACCGCATGGTGCAGACCACGCAGGGTGTAACTCTGCTCGGTCAGTACGATTATAACGCCAGCGGTATGCGTGTGCGTCACTATGGCAGCGAACGTGGCGACGTCGACTACTTCTACGATGACGGCGCGGTGCTCGAAGAGCGCACTGCCGGTGGCCTGCTCGCCCATTACCGGTATGGTGACCGTCTGCTGAGTCTTGATGCTCCGGTTGATGGTGGGGTGCAGTATTACCATCATGACGCGCTGAGGAGTACGGTCAACCTGACTGACAGCGCGGGCTCAACCAAGGTCAGCTACACTCTTGACCCCTGGGGGCATATTCGTAGTCAGGTTGGCAGTAGTGTTAACCGGCAGGTGTTTACTGGGCAGGAGCATGATGAGAATACCGGGCTGATTTATTTTGGGGCTCGGTATTATGATCCGGATACGGCTCGGTTTATTTCCCAGGACTCGTACCTTGGGGAGGTGGGAACGCCGCCTAGTTTGCACCGGTATTTGTATGCTTATTCGAATCCGACGGTTTGGGTGGACTTAAAATACTAAAGGAAAGAATTGAAGAAAGGAATGTTCTGACAGGCTTTGGGGTGCATAACCCAAGTACTATGGATGATCCGGTGCAAAGTTGGTTGAAAAAATTAGGCAAAACTGGTGAAATTTTAAATACATCAATTGCTGCAGTACGAGATGTTGTTCAAACTGCTGGTGAAAAGTTGTATCTTCCAGATTTAACGGCAGAATACGCAGCCAAGGAGATAATTAGGTACAAGAAGGAAAATAAAGACATCAATTTAGCTTCTATACATTTACATTCTCAAGCGGGGGCTATTGGCACATCGATTAGTGCTTTGTATTTGCCAGAAAACATTAAGGCCGAGATGGAGTACCTGACATATGGTTCAGCGTCAAACCCTGTGTTTGGATGGAAATCTCAAAGACACAGAATGAATTTGCTAGACCCCGTGTCGCACATATCTGGAAGGGGATTACTCTTTGCCCCAGTTGCACTCATGGATACATTACGGCCAGATGTAACCCAAGATTGGAATATTCATGATCAAAAAGGAAGTGGTAATATTGTGGGCATACCCTCGTGGTATCATAGTTGGTACCCCAGTTATGAAAATTCTCCTGCCCGATAGAGGTTAAATATTATGATTCTGAGATTTTTTTGGTTGACTATTTTATTTATTTTGGCATCTTGCACGAATATTGAAAAAAGCATTAAAGATAAAGCCGTTTATAAAGAATTTATTGGTTATGAGTTTGTTACTGATATTGACTATTTTATTACGATTGAAGATGGCGAACTCTTCTTGAGAACACCTAGAGACGAACAAGATTCAATGCGTAATTTTATAGGATTGCCAACTATCGAAGGCTTTAAATCTGGAATGTGGGATAGTTCAAATTACAAGGGAAGTGATAAGTATTTGGATATATTGCCATCAGGAACGAAGATGAAAGTAGTTGATGTTGTTATGTCAAAAAATATAGTTATCGGTATAACATATGATTATTATGCGACGATAATAGATTGCGATAAGTATATGGATGTGTCGGTTAATATTAACAGTTTAGTCGATTTGGACCATAGAGGGGTCAGGAAAGAATAAAAACATAACAGAAGGGTCAGTCACTAACAGAGGGGTTAGGGCTACACATTGACAAAAAATGGATCGTTTAATGAGTGCAGAAAGCCGGAGGTGGAAATGACACGACCGTTACCAATCACTACCACCTGTTCATTGAAACGCCGGAAGGCAACTTGTCGCAAATCATGCAGCATGTCAACGGCTCATACACGACCTACTACAACGTTAAACGAAAGCGGGCCGGGCATTTATTTCAGGGGAGATATACCGCTGTCCTGGTAGAGGCCGACACTAACAGAGGGGTCAGAGCTACACATTGACAAAAAAGATGGATCGTTTAATGACAGTTGAAGGCCGGAGAGGGAAATGGCACGACCGTTACGAATTCAGTATCCGGGGGCGTATTACCACGTAACCTCCCGCGGGAATGAGCGTAAAGATATCTTCAAAAGTCGAAGGGATAGGGAGA
>NZ_JBFHGD010000070.1:0-14486 GCF_041583255.1 Trichloromonas sp.
CATCGACGGCAGATCCCTCTATGCCGATCCCGGCTCAGGCCTTGCCCTCCCCGGCGATTCCCCCAACCGCCGCCTCGACCTGGAGAAAAACTGGAACGACGGGGAGTGGTTCAGCCAGCAGCTGGCCGTCGATCGCCTCAATCTGCGCGGCCGCCATGCCGGCATCGACTGGACCCTGGGCCGTCAGGCTATCGGCTTCGGCCGCATCAGTCTCTTCTCGCCGCTCGACATCATCGCCCCTTTCCCCCCGGATGCGCTCGACACCGAGGTGCGCCCCGGCGTCGACGCCCTGCGGTTCAGCCGCTACTTCGGCCAGGCCGGCCAGGCCGGGGGAACCCTGATCTTCGGCCAGCGGCGAAAACTGAACTCGTACCTGGTTTTCGGCGAGGAGAATGTGGCCGGCATCGACCTGCTGGCCATCGCCGGGCAGCTGCGCGAGCGGCCCATGGCCGGCGGCGGCTTCGCCAGCCAGCTCGGCGGCATGGGGATAAAAGCGGAAGCGGCTTACTACCAGGGGGAGCGGGCCGGCCGTTCCGGCGGTGATCTGCACAAGCAGTTCACCATTGCCGGAGTCGAAGCCGACTATCGCTTCGGCAACGGACTGGTCCTGTTCGTGCAGTACCTGTACAACGGCGCCGGCGTCGATGATCCGAATGACTATCTGTTGGCGGCCGCCTCCGCGCCGGTCCGGGAAGGGCTCAGCCACCTCCTCGGCCGCCACTACCTGCTGCTCGCCCCGGCGTATGAACTGCACCCGCTGGTCTCGCTGAACGGGCTGCTGATCTGGAACCTGCGGGACGATTCCTTCCTGCTGCGCCCGCTGCTGCGCCTTTCCCTTTCGGACAACCTGGCGCTGGAGCTTTTCTGGAGCTTCTTTCAAGGGGCAAAACCCGGAAAAACCGGGGTCCTCCCCGAAACCGTCATCCCCCGCAGCGAATTCGGATCCGCCGCTGACAACGGCGGTTTTTTTCTCAAATATTTTTTCTAAATAACCAAAACCAACTTGCAAACGTTAATAAACTTGGTAATATTCTGCAAGGATTTCCCACGGATGGGATAATTGAAAACGATTCACATGGAGGATTCAAATGAAGCACAAAATGTTTTTCAGTGCACTGATTGTACTGACAGTTAGCCTGCTGACCGCGGGATCGGCCCTGGCCGAAAACCGCGCCGGCGCCTTTACCCTGTCACCGATGGCAGGCGGCTATCTGTTTGAGGGAGACCAGAACATCGAGCACAAGAACCGGCTGAACTTCGGTCTGGGCCTTGGCTACAACATTACCGAAAACTGGGGTGTCGAAGCGGTTTTCAATTACATCGACAGCGCGAAGCAGAAGACCGCCGCCGGAAACAACGAATTCGACGGCTTTCTCTACCGCCTCGAAGCTCTCTATCATTTCCTTCCCGAAAACGCCCTGGTTCCTTACATTGCCGTCGGTGGAGGAACCCTCGATCTCAATCCGGAAATGGGCCATCATGATGACACCTACGGCGCCAGCTACGGGGTGGGCGTCAAGTATTTTGTCAGCGAAAGCGTTGCCCTGCGGCTTGACGCACGTCATTTCATCGGCTTTGACCAGAGCGTTGACGAAGGCCATAGCACCAACAACAACCTGCTCTACACCGGTGGCCTGACCTTCCTCATAGGCGGCCACAAAGCCCCCCCGGCCCCCCGCGACAGCGATGGTGACGGCGTGACCGACGACCTCGACAGATGCCCCAGCACCCCCAAAGGCATCGCGGTTGACGCCAGCGGCTGCCCGATTGACAGCGACGGCGACGGCGTACCCGACTATCTCGACAAGTGTCCCGACACCCCCAAGGGCGTAGCGGTCAACAGCATGGGCTGTGAGCAAGACAGCGACGGCGACGGCGTTGTCGACTCCAAGGACAAGTGCCCGGGCACCCCCAAAGGGGTCGCGGTTGACGCCAGCGGCTGCCCGCTCGACAGCGACGGCGACGGCGTTGCCGACCACCTCGACAAGTGTCCCAACACTCCCAAGGGAGCCCCGGTCGACATTAACGGCTGCCCGCTCGACAGCGACGGCGACGGCGTCTACGACTACCTCGACAAGTGCCCTGGAACTCCCAAGGGTGTCACGGTTGACGAAAAGGGCTGCCCCATTAGCTTCACCCTGCAGGTCGAATTCGACTTCAACAAGGCGGACGTTCGCCCCATCTACCATAACAACCTGAAGGAAGCCGCCGACTTCATCCGCAAATACCCGGCTCAGCAGATCCTCGTTGCCGGGCATACCGACAGCAGGGGTGCCGACAAGTACAACCAGGAGCTGTCCCAGCGCCGGGCCGAGAACGTCCGCAAGTACCTGATTGGCAAGTTCGGCATCAGCGCCGACAAACTGGTCGCCAAGGGCTACGGCGAAACCCAGCCCATCGCTACCAACGACACCGACGCTGGACGGCAGAAAAACCGCCGGGTCGAGGTCATCTGCTGTACGGTAATTCCCAAGTAAACCGCAGCTGAAGTCAAACGCATAAAGGGCGGCGGATCATCGTGATCCGCCGCCCTTTTAATTTCGCATTCCTGCCTGCCGATAAAAAAGGGAAGGCGACCCATGGGACCGCCTTCCCTTGCAGCATCTCCAGTTACAGCTTGTCGGCTTCCGCCGCCAGGTAGGAGGCAACCCCCTGCTTGTCCGGCCGCATCCCCTTGTCTCCCCTGTTCCACCCCGCCGGGCAGACCTCGCCGTGCTTTTCGGTAAACTGCAGGGCGTCGATCATGCGCAGCATTTCGTCGACATTGCGCCCCAGGGGGAGGTCGTTGACCACCTGGTGGCGCACGACTCCGGCGCAGTCGATCAGGAACGAACCCCGGAAGGCCACCCCGGCAGTATCGAATTCGACATCGTAGGCCCGGCAGATCTCATGCTTGACATCCGCGACCAGGGGATAGGTTACGGCGCCGATGCCGCCGTCTTCCACCGCCGTATTGCGCCAGGCGACATGGGTAAACTGGGAGTCAATGGAACAGCCGACAACCTGAACGCCGCGCTCTTCAAACTCCTGGATGCGGCGGCTGAAAGCGATCAGCTCGGTCGGACAGACGAAGGTGAAATCAAGCGGATAGAAAAAGAGCACGACATACTTGCCGGTATAATCAGAAAGGGAAAACCCGTCATTGATGGTGCCATCGGCCAAAACGGCGGCCGCTTTGAAGTCGGGGGCTTTTTTGCCAACGAGTACACTCATGAAACAATCTCCTTTCGAGTCGACAGGTAAATTTAACGATGAGTCGATTCTACCAAGGAGGCAAAAGGAGTCAAGACAATTACGACCTTTTTAGTCATTTTTTCCGACTGCGGGGATGGGCCTTGTCGTACACATCCATCAGACGGTCCACGCTGACCTGGGTGTATTTCTGGGTGGTGGAGAGCGATTCGTGGCCGAGCAGTTCCTGGATGGCCCGCAGGTCGGCGCCGCCGTCGAGCAAATGAGTCGCAAAGGAGTGACGCAGGGCGTGGGGGGAGGCATCCTTGAGGATGCGCCCGGCCAGCAGCTGCCGCTTGAGGTTGCGCTGCACACTGCGGGGGGTCAGCCGGCCGCCTCGATGGTTGAGAAAGAGCGGCGATTCGGCCACCACCGCCCCTCGCGCTTCGAGGTACGACTGCAGGGCCCGGATGGCCGGCCTACCGATCGGGACGATCCGCTCCTTGCTCCCCTTGCCGAGTACCCGCACCAGCCCCTCGGCCAAATCGACGCTGGCCACGTTCAGGCCGGTCAGTTCGCTGACCCGCAGCCCGCAGGAATAAAAGGTTTCCCAAATAGCCCGGTCACGCAGCCCGAGTAGGTCGCCTTGCTGGGCACTATCGAGCAGGGCATAAGCCTCATCTACCGACAGGGTCTGGGGGAGATATTTCTCCTGGCGCGGGGTGGAAATCAGCTCGCCGGGGTTGACTTCGAGCACCCCCTCGCGGACCAGAAAACGAAAAAACGTGCGCAGCGCGGCCAGCTTGCGGCCGATGCTCGATTTCTTGTGGGTTTTATGCAGCTGCGCCAGGTAGCGGCGCAAGACGATCTGGTCGACCCGCCGGATGTCTGCGGCAGTCGAGCCCGAAGCGGCGGGCAGCTTCCCTAAAAACAGGCAGAAGGCCTCCAGGTCGCGCAGGTAGGCGAGGCGGGTATGCGGAGAGACATTGCGCTCATCGGCCAGGTGCCGATCGAAGCGGGCGATAAGGTCACGCATGGGTTCATCCTTCACAATTGATACAGATTAGCATATCCTGTTGCCTTGCGTCACTCTTTCTGCCGGACAAACCACGTGCAAATGGCGGGATCAACGCTAAACTTATAGGCCACATCAATCAAAAGGAGCACTTCATGCCGACCGGCGAATCATACTGGCACGCGCAGGACCAGACCAGTCGACTGGAAGAACTGACCGCCTGCGACCCGCAGGCCAAAGAACTCCCCCTGCGCCGGGATGTCCGTTCGCTGGGCTACCTGCTCGGTACGGTGATCAAGGAGCAGGCCGGGCAGAAGATCTTTGCAATCGAAGAGCAGCTCAGGCGCCTTTCGATCCGCCACCGGGAGCTGGAAAACGCCCTGTCTGCCGAACAGGCCGATGGCGACGCCGAGCGCGAACTCCTGCGCCAGGCGGCTGAAATCATCGCCGGCATGAGTGTCGCCGATGCCTACCATATCGCCAAAGCCTTCGCCACCTTTTTCGAACTCACCAATCTGGCGGAAGCCCGGCACCACAAACGCCGCGGCCTGGCCCACCGGGTCAATAAGGCCGAAGAAAAACCGGGGACCATCCGGGCCACCCTGCAGCGGATGAAAAATGCCGGCATCTCGGCCGATGCGGCCCTTGACTGGCTGAGCCGCATCGAAGTCACCCCGGTGTTCACCGCCCACCCCACCGAAGTGGCACGGCGGGTGGTCCTGTTCAAGCGCCGCCGCATCGCCGCCGAACTGGAAAAACTCGATCGGCTGCCGATTGCCGAACCCGACGTGGAAAGCATCCAGCAGACTATCCTGGCCGAGATTACTGCCCTCTGGCAATCCGACGAAGTGCGTCGAAAAAAACCGGAGGTGCACGATGAAATCGTCATGGGCCTCGACCACTACTCGGTTTCGCTCTTGTCCCCGATCGCCCCGATCTACGAATCGATTGCCCGCCATTTCAACGAAGTGTTCCAGGTCGACCTTGCCCCGGCAGAGCTGCCGACGGTCCTCAGGTTCGGCTCCTGGATCGGCGGCGACCGGGACGGCAACCCCTTCGTCTCTCCGGAAAGCACCCGCGACGCCCTGCAGCAGGCCAGGGAAAAGATTCTGAACAATTATCTCGACTCCCTGGAACAGCTGCGCCAGCTGCTGACCCCCTCGACCTACCAGGTCGGCGCCTTCGCCCCGCTGCAGCAGGCGCTGGACGCCTATCGCCCGCAGTTTCCCGAAGCCATGCACGAGATCGACAGCCTGCCGACAGGCGAGTTGAACCGCCGGCTGCTGACCCTGATGCGGCACCGGCTGCGGCGCACGTTGACCGCCCCGGCCGAGCCGGAGGCCTACCCGAACGAAGAAGCCTTCGCCCGCGACCTGCAGCTGCTGGACGACAGCCTGCGGGCCTGCGGCGGCCGCCGCCTGGCCGACCAGCTGGTCGAACCGCTGCGCCGGCGGCTGACCACCTTCGGCTTCTACCTGCACACCCTCGACATCCGCCAGCATGCCCGCGTCCATGCCCAGGCGCTGCTCGAACTGGCCGCCGGGGCCGGACATGCAGACGATCCGGCCGCCCCGCTGCCGGAACCGCCATCGCCGCAGACCGGCGCCCTGCTCGACACCCTGCGCGCCATCGCCGGGCTGAAAAATACCTTTCCGCCACGGGCCATCCGCAGCTACATCATCAGCGGCGCGTCCTCGGTACAGGACATGCTGTCGCTGGTCTGGCTGATGGAGATGGGGGGAATTGCCGTCGCCGCAAGGCCGGAAAACAACGACCCGGGCGTGATGCCGGTGCCGCTGTTCGAATCGATCGAAGACCTGCGCAACGCCCCGGCCATCTGCCGCGACCTCTGGAGCCGGGCCGACTACGCGCCCTATCTTGATTCCTGGGGGCGCTGGCAGGAGGTGATGCTCGGCTACTCCGACTCCAACAAGGACGGCGGCATGCTCACCAGCAGCTGGGAGATCTTCAAAGCCCACCGCGCCCTGCACCAGGTCGCCGACGAATGCGGCATCAAGCTGCGCCTCTTCCACGGCCGCGGCGGCACCGTCGGCCGCGGCGGCGGGCCGACCCACCGGGCCATCATCGCCCAGCCGGAAGGGGCGTTTACCGGGGCCTTCAAAATCACCGAGCAGGGCGAAGTCATCCATTTCAAATACGCCGATCCGGCCCTGGCCCAGCGCAATCTCGAACTGATGATCGCCGCCTCACTCGAAGCGCTGACCCGCACCGGCCTGGTCGAAGCCGCCACCGACAGCGCCTGGGAAACCGCCCTCGAAGAGATGTCGGCCGCCGCCTTCTCCTGCTACCGAACCCATATTTTCGACAACCCGGACATCCTCCCCTACTTCGAGCAGGCCACCCCGGTACGCGAATTCGAACTGGCCAAGATCGGCTCGCGCCCGTCACGGCGCAGCCAGGGGCGCAGCCTCGACGACCTGCGGGCGATCCCCTGGGGCTTTGGCTGGATTCAGAGCCGGCTGCTGGTTCCCGCCTGGTTCGGGGTCGGCACCGCCCTTGAAGCGTTTGCCGGCAAAGGCGACCGCGAGCGTGAGCTGCTGCGCACCATGATGAAGCGGTTTCCATTTTTCTTCGACATGGTACGCAACGTCGAGATGTCGCTGGCCAAGGTCGACATCCCCCTGGCCCGTCATTATGCCGGACTGATCCAGGATGCCGAACTGCGCCGCCGGGTGCTGCCGATGCTGATCGACGAATTTCTGCGGACCCGGCGCATGATCCTCGAGGTGACCGGCCAGGAGCGCCTGCTCGAAACCAACCCCGACCTGTCTCATTCACTGAAACTGCGCAATCCCTACGTCGACCCGATGAGCCTGATCCAGGTCGAACTGCTGCGCCGCAAGCGTGCCGGCCAGGAAAGCGACGAACTCGACTACGTGCTGGCCGCCACCATCAACGGCATTGCGGCGGGGTTGAGAAATACCGGCTGAAACAGGTTCGGCCGTGGGGGGAAACGACCCAATAATACGATCATCAATTATGCACATAGCTCCGGTTGAATTTGGTTGGCCGACAACCGGACCCATCGTATTGCAGGGATAAGCAGGATATACAGGATGATTGACCAACCATTATCTTTTTTGACCTCATCCTGTCCTTCCTGGCTATCGCTGTTAAACGGCTTTTCGATTTCTACCCGCTTTACCCACTCCTTGAGTAAAGGGCATAACCAGATTCGATAATTTTCCGGCAATCAGATCAATGCATCCCCGTCCCGGAGAGGCTATGGCCTCTCCGGGGCAGGGAACACCTATCGTGTTTACCGGGGGGCGAGCTGGCGTTTATCTGCCAGCGCCAGCCCCCAACCGCCCTCCTTCCACGAGTAGAAATTTTGCAGGATATCCTCTGCGGCGCCCTGAAAAGACGACCACCGTCCCCCGGGCAACACGGATTAATCCTTGACAGCCTATGCTTCCTGCGGCATATTGAAAAGGAATTTCATTTCCATTGCACAGGGGAGCCATTCAGCCATGCCCACGCTGTCGAAGAACAATCCGCAATCGATTACACCGAACCGACTCTGGCAGGCCGTATCCGACCGGTTCCCCGAACAGCGGGACTGCCTGGCTTCGTTTCTGGCCTTCGAGTGCGCCGAGGTTCTGGCCGGCGTCAAACCCGGCAACCTGATCAATATCGTCAACCGCTGCAAACCCTGCGGCCGCAACCTGTACAAGTTGTGGCAGCGTTTTGGCCTGGACATCATGGCGCAAACCCCCTTGAGCGTGGAAATCCTGGCGGATCGCGGCCACAGTCTGCTGGTGTACACCTATCGCCCTGAACTGCTGGCGAACACGCTCGGTTCCCCGGCGGCGCAGAATTTCCTAACGCGCGCCGGCTACCCACTCGCGCCGGGCCCCGAAGAGGCCCTTGTCGAGCTGGGCAACCGCCTGAAACAGCAGGACTTCCCGCATGAAATCGGCCTTTTCCTCGGTTACCCGATCAAGGACGTCGAAGGGTTCCTCGGCTGGAGTGACCAGCCCTTCACCTGCCAGGGACCGTGGAAAATCTACGGTGACCCGAAGCCGAGCCTGCACCTGGCCGACCGGCACCGAAGCTGCCGCAACCGGATGATCCACCGGCTGGCACGAACCGACGACCCCATGCTCTGCATGGTTGCGCCCCCTGCTTCTGTGCGCCGCCCCAGGGAAGGAAAAAAACACCCGGGAGCACAATCCTCCCACCGAAATGACGCATTCTCTGCCGCATGAGCTATAATTCTCCTATCGTCAAAGGAGATTATAATGGGCAGCCCAAAAGATTGCGAAACTCCCCAGTATCACGACATGCACATGTGCAAGCTCCAGCGAAAGGGGTTGCTGGAAGAGATCGACCGACGCTCCAGCAGCCCCACCGTGGTCTGCGGCAAGTGCGGCGCCAGAGCCAACGAAAGCCGCGACCTCTGCCAGCCGCGGCCTGCTAACAGCTAACCGGATCGATGGCGCACCCGCCACCACTTTCTCTGGCCGAGGCCAGAAGATGTCACGGCGAAAACGGCCGCTGGGAGAATTTTGCCCGACGCATCCTGCATCATCCGGAGATCCGCCGGCAGCTGTGGCAACGGCAAGAGGGGCGATGCGCCCGCTGCAGCAAGCCCCTGAAATCGACACGGCTCTCGGTCCACCACCTGAATTACGAGCACTTCTGCTTCACCGACCAAAGCGACCGTAGGCGCAGCGGCCGCGGCCGCTGCCCGCCCTGCCAAAAGTGCAAAGAGGCGGAGGGCTGCCTCGAACAACTGGAGGCCCTCTGCCGGCTCTGTCACCATCGCCTGCACCGAGCTAAAACCCAAAAATAGCAGAGCCTTATGCCCCCTTTAGGCGTTGACGCCCCCCCGGCCGCATGCCATAATCGTTTCTCCTGAGGGAGGACACATGTATATTTTTTTCGCCCTGTTAGCCGTCCTGCTGGTCATTTGTGCCGGCTTTGTCGCAAGCAGCAGCGTGTTCGCCTGGTACGAGCAGGCCAACCGGCAGCCGCTGCTGATGACTGAACGGTTCACCCTGAAACGACTCTGGTTTGCCCTGCGCTTCATGGCCCTGGAAACCGCCTGCCTCTGCGTAACGGTGCTGCTGCACCCGCTGGGCTGGCTGCGCCCCTGGAAAAGAAACGTGAACCGGGAAGCGGTTCCGGTGCTCCTGCTGCACGGCCTCTTTCACAACCGCGCCTGCTGGCTGTGGCTGCGGCTGCGGCTGATGTTGCTGGGCGTTCGCTCCCTGCACAGCATCAACCTCCCCCCCTGGAAGGATGTCGAATCCCTCACCGAACGGGTCGCCAAGAAAGTCGATGAACTGCGTCTTGCCAGCGGCGCAACCAAGGTCCACCTGGTCGGCCACTCGATGGGCGGCATCATTGCCCGCAACTACCTGCAGATTCGCGGCGGGGCCCAGAAAGTCGACCGCTGCGTGCTCATTGCCTCGCCCAACAGCGGCTCTCGACTGGCCGCCCTCGCCTTGTCGCCGCTGGCGACCACCCTGATGCCGGGCTCGGAACTGCTGCAGCGCCTGGCGGCAGCGCCGATTCCCGCCTCGGCCAGAGTGTGCGCCATCTACAGCCGCCACGACAACATCGTGCTGCCGCCCGAGAGCGCCCATCTCACCGGAGCGGAGAACATCGAACTGACGGGGCTGGGCCACACCACCCTGCTGTACCATCCCCGGATTCTGCAAACCCTCTTCAGCGTCCTGGCAGGAAAAACCCCATGATCAGCATCGACGTCACCAGCCGGCGCCAGGTCGAAATGATCGACGTCACCGGCCAGGTCCGCGAAGCGATCCGCCGGTCGGCTGTTCAGACCGGCCTGGCGGTGATCTTTACCCCGCACACCACGGCCGCCGTGACCATCAACGAAAATGCCGACCCCGACGTCGTGAGCGACCTGGTCATGGAGCTGAACAAGATCGTCCCCTTCGACGACCACTACCGCCACGCCGAAGGGAACAGCGCCGCGCACCTGAAAAGCAGCCTGGTCGGCGCCAGCGAAACGGTGATCGTTGCCGGCGGCTTCCCCGTACTCGGCACCTGGCAGGGGATCTATTTCTGCGAATTCGACGGCCCGAGGCGGCGCCAGCTGCACATCCAGGTGGTCGGCGCATGAAGCCGCTGGTTTCTCTGCGGGCGGCCACCAGCTATGACCGCGCCGTCATCGAAGCTGCCCTTGTCGACCTGCTGGCCCCGCTGGGCGGCATGGAGGCCTTCGTCCGGCCGGGCCAGAAGGTTTTGCTCAAGCCGAACCTGCTGTCGGCCAAGGCTCCGGAGAAGGCTGTCACCACCCACCCCGAAATAGTGCGGGCCGTCATCCGCATGGCCCAGCAGGCCGGCGGCATCGTTTCGGTGGGGGATTCGCCGGGTGTCGGCTCCCCCCGTCACGTGGCGGCGCGCTGCGGCATCCTCGAGGTCATCGAGGAAACCGGTGCGACCTTCGCCCCCTTCAGCGAATCGGTTAAAGTCCGCCCCAAGGGGGCCACCTTCCATGAACTGGAAATCGCCCGCGACATCCTTGAGGCTGAAGTCATCATCAACCTGCCCAAATTGAAAACCCACCAGATGATGGGCTTTACCTGCGCCGTCAAGAACCTGTTCGGTGCCGTGGTCGGCATGCGCAAACCGCGCCTGCACCTGCAGGCTGGCACCGACAAGGCCTTTTTCGCCCTGATGCTGCTCGAACTGGCCGAACATGTCCGCCCTGCCCTGTCCATCGTCGACGCCGTCACCGGCATGGAAGGGGACGGGCCCGGCAGCGGCGACCCGGTCCACATCGGCGCCTTGCTGGCCGGCGCCGACCCGCTGGCGGTGGACACGGTAGCCGCCGACCTGGTGCTGATGCCACCGGAACAGAACTGGCCGCAGAAAATCGCCCGGCAAACCGGTCGTTACGGCAGTCGCATCGCCGAGGTGGAAACTGTCGGCGACGCCCTGGAGAGCCTGCGGCCGGGCAGTTTTCGACCATCGAAGACCGCCGACGTCAACTTTGGTCTCCCGCCGTTTCTCAAGAACCGTCTGCGTCGCAGCCTGACCGCCCTGCCGGCCGTTGACCTCTCGCGCTGCGAGGTCTGCGGCCTGTGCGTCAAACATTGCCCCCCCGAGGCGATGACCCTCGCCGGCGGCCGGTTGCAGATCGACTACAAACGCTGTATCGGCTGCTTCTGCTGCCAGGAACTCTGCCCCCATGGGGCCCTGCTGACCCGCCAGGGCCTGCTCCTGCGGCTGAGCCGGTTTCTACAGAAGCGGCCGAAAACGACATAGGGCAGGAAAAACCCTGGCGATCGTCTCGGTGAATCCGGGATGGACAAAGAGACTGCTTGCTTTTTAATTTATGCCTGGAGGGAGCCATAAATCATGAGTGAAGTGGAAATCCTGCTGGTCGAGGACAACCCCAACGATGTCGAACTGACATTGCATGCTTTCCGGAAAAACCACATAAACAACCCGGTCCAGGTGGTGCGTGACGGTGTCGAAGCCCTCGACTTTATTTTCTGCACCGGAAGCTACGCCGGTCGGGACATCGGGCGCCCACCCAGGGTGATCCTGCTCGACCTCAAGCTGCCGAAAATCAACGGGCTAGAGGTACTCAGGCGCATCAAGGCCGACGAACGCACCCGAACCACCCCGGTCGTGGTTCTCACCTCATCGAGGGAAGAGCGGGATATCGTCGAAAGCTACCGCCTCGGCGTCAACAGCTACATCGTCAAGCCGGTAGACTTTCAACAGTTCAATGAGGCGGTGAAAAACCTGGGCTGCTACTGGCTGCTGCACAACCAGACCCCGGCGCGGTAGCACGGATCATTCCTCTTTCATCAGAGATCCAGATGACCACTGAACTTTGCATAAAAATCCTCGTACTCGAAGACGTGCCGGCAGACACGGAACTGATGCTCAGGGAACTGCGCCGCCACGGCATTGCGCCGATCTGCCTGCCGGCCGGAACGGAAGCGGAATACCTCGCCGCCCTGGACCAGGCGCCAGACATCATTCTTGCCGATTACTACCTCCCCCGATTCACAGCCCTGCATGCGCTCGAGCTGCTGCAGGTGCGGGGGATGAACGTTCCTTTCATCGTGGTGTCGGGGAGTATCGGCGAAGAAAAAGCCGTCGAGATGATGCGCCTTGGTGCGGCCGACTACCTGCTCAAAGACCGCCTGGCCCGGCTCGGTCCGGCCGTGCTGCAAGCCATTGAACAGAGTCGCCTGAGGCGAGAGAAACGGCTTGCCGACGAAGCCCTGCGGGTCAGCGAAGAACGCTTCAAGCTGGCGCTGGACAACGTCCCCCACCCGTTCGTACTCTACGACGACAGCCTGCGCATCCTCTTCGTCAACGCCAGCGGGGCCCGTTTTTTCGGCCGGCAAGAAAGTCAGATCCTCGGTCGCCGGGATCAGGACCTGTTTCCCGCGGAGGTGACCGAATGCTTTTTGCCGGAGCTACAAAAAGCGAGGGACCTTCGCCAGCGACAATCGGTAGAATGCGTCCTGCCGCTGCCCACCGGTGAGCACATTTTCCAGATCCACTACGTCCCGCTGCTTACAAACGACGAATCGATCAGGGAGATTCTCGGCATTGCCGTTGATATCACCGAGTGGATGCGCATGGAACGGCTCAAAGACGACATGCTGTCGGCGGTCAGCCACGAAATGCGCACACCGCTGACGGCGATTATCGGTTTTTCCGAGTTCCTGCTTGAAACCCCGGTGGACCGCACAAAACGGGCGGAGTACCTCAAGATTATTCATCGCGAAAGCGAACGGTTGAAAGAACTGGTTGAAAACATCCTCGACCTGCAGCGGCTCAAAGCCAGGTTCAACAACAACGATTTCGACCTGTTGATCATCAAGCGGCTGCTGCAGAAGGCCCTCAATCGCTGCTATGCCGAGCGGGGCGATTATGTCTTTGTGCTCGACTGCCCGATGAACCTGCCGCTGCTCGAAGGAAATGAGGCCCACCTCTTTCGAGCCCTGGAGAACCTGCTGGCCAACGCGGTCAAATACTCCGAACAGGGCAGCACCATCACCCTCGGCGCCCGGATCGAGGAGGGGCAGGCCCTGCTGTGGGTCAAGGATCAGGGGGTCGGCATCCCCGAACAGGCCCTTGACCAGGTTTTCGACCGGTTCTTCCGCGTCGATACCGGCAACCAGCGTAAATCGGGAGGGACCGGGCTGGGGCTGGCGCTGGTCAAAGAGATCGCAGAAGAGCACAAGGGGCGGGCCTGGGTCGAGAGCGCGCTGGGCAAAGGGAGCACCTTCTACCTGTCGCTGCCGCTGAAACAGGACGAAAGCCCGGCCTGACCGCAGGCAGCCGAATCAGTCGCGCGGGATCCAGGAGGAACGCAGACGGGTCAGTTCCCGGCCGTCGCGCTCGCTGACAAGCTGGTGGAGGAATGTCGGGGAGGGCGAGGCAACTTCATCCTGAATTCTGGACAGCACCCGGTCACCGTAGGTTACCGGAGCCCGATAGCCAATCTCCAGATCGGCCAGTTGGCAGGATTCCTCAACGTCGGAAGGCACCGCCTCGAGGGCCCAGGCGGGATAAACCGTATTGTTGACGTGGTCGTTGATGTCGAGGTCGGCCCGGCGCACCCGGAATGCCATCTCTTCTTTGAAACCGGCCATCTGAGGCAGGGATTTGAAATCGGACGCCAGGGCCCGCCGTTCATGCAGGGGATAATCGGGCAGGGCGCTGTCCAGCCGGACCGGACGGCCGCTGGCCACATCGATCACGGCCCAGGAGGTGGTCGCCAGGGCGACCAGGCGCTCCTCCTGATCCTTCACCTCGAAATCGCGCAGGGCAAAGAGCCCTTCCCGTCCAGAGGGCCAGGTCTGCACGCGGAGACAGTCCCCGGCATGGGGATAGTGCAGAAAGCGGGCCTGGGTGCGGGACAGAACCCAGGTCAGGTTGCGCGGACGCAGGTCAGCCACGGCGATTCCGAGCCGGATCGTGTGCTCGCTGGCGGCGTCCTGCAGGTAATCAAGAATCGTCACCGGCCGCACCCGGGCCCGGTGATCGACTTCGTAATAACGAACCCGGTACTCTTTAGTTAATATCAGCACAAGCCCCTTCCTGCCGAACCGGTCAGTTGACCTGCCCGGGCGGACTCAGCTGCACCAGGGTCGCCCCCCATCCGCCGCCAGACGCATCCGCCAGCCGAAAAGAAACCACCGACGGCAGCCGCTTGAGAATCGAGTGCACCCGGCGCTGCAGAATCCCATGCCCTTTGCCGTGGATAATCCGCACCTGCAGAATCCCCAGTTTCTGACACTCACCCAGGTAATCGGGAATCAGGGTGCCGACC
>NZ_JBFHGD010000071.1:0-14399 GCF_041583255.1 Trichloromonas sp.
CATTCCAGTGCCCCCAACCACCAATCCCATCACCTGTTCAATTTTCTTGTAGTCATGGAATATCTGAAGAGTGTCATCAATCCCCGCGGAAGCTGGAAACAGCGCCTCGTGGAGCTTTTGTCCACGATTTCTGCAAACGACACCAAAGCTATGGGTTTTCCCGCCGACTGGCAAGAGCGCCTTCCCTGGAGGGATAAGGCTAAGTGAGTTTCCCTAGCTGAAAGCGGTATTTAAGGTGGAGTGGTTGGTGGCGATGCCTGACAAAAAAGCCGTCAAGTGAGGCCCATGAAAAGGAAAGACAGCAGCTCAAACCGGTGGATCGAAGCAGGGACGCTTAACTTTCTTGCTGTATGGGGTTTTTCCTCACTCAAGCTATTTCACGATGCCGGATATCCTAAACCTGTGAGAATACTTCACGCGACACTCGCCCTGTTCTGTCTGCTGGGTTGCGCCGTGTCGGCGGCCGAGCGGCCGCTGGTCGATTTCGGCCGCTGGGACAGTGCCGGACTTGAGCGGATTATCGCAGAGGCGCGCCGGCTGGAGACGCCCGGCGAGCGGATTGTTTCCCCCTCCCGGAACTTCCTTGCGACCCCTTATGTCGCCGATACCCTGATCGGTGATCCGCAGACCGCGGAACAGTTGGTCATCACCCTGGCCGGGTTCGACTGTTTTACTTTTCTCGATGTGATCGAAGCCTTGCGCCGCGCCGCAGACCTGGACGATTTCCCGGAACAGTTAAAGCAAGTCCGTTATCGCGGCGGCAAGGTGAGTTATGAAAACCGCCGGCACTTTTTCAGTGACTGGGTTGCCGACGACACCGCCAGGGTCGGGGACATGACCGCCGCCGTCGGCCAGGGCAGAGCCCGGGCGGTCGTCAAGCAGCTCAATCTCAAAAGTGACGGTTCCCGCTGGTTGCCGGGGCTCCCGGTGACGCGGCGCGAAATAGTCTACATTCCCGCGGACGAAATGGATCGGGATGTCTTGTCCGCTCTGCAGGCCGGCGATTATGTCGGTATCTACAGTGATCACGCCGGTCTTGACGTCAGCCATGTCGGGCTGCTGGTCCAAGGCAAAGACCGCTTCATGCTGCGCCATGCCTCATTGAGCAACGGAGTCGTTGACGTCGATCTGCTGGAGTATTTACAGGGCAAGCCGGGGCTGGTGGTCTACCGGGCCAGGTAGCCTGGTGGACCGTTCATCCGTAGGCTGGCGGTCTGATTACACCACCGTCAGCATCGCGTAGCTGATGGTGAAGCGACCGCTTTCGGGGACGAACAGCAGCAGCCGGTCGCCCTGCTTGAGTCGGCCCGAGTGGAGCAGCTCTTCGAGAATGATGTAGATCGAGGCCGAGCCGGTGTTCCCCTTGGTCGGCAGGTTGGAGAACCAGCGCTCGTAGGGGATTTCGAAGCCGATGTCCTTGAGGTGGTCGTAAATCTGCGGGCGGAAGAAGTCCGAAGAGTAATGCGGCAGAAACCAGGTGATCTGCTCGGGGCGCAGGCTGTATTTATCGATCAGTTTCGGCAGGGTGCGATCGACCGAGGTGGGAATGATCTCGCTGTTGAGCAGCTTGACGTCCTGCTTGACGTGCATGATATGCTGCCGGGCGCTCTCTTCGGGGGTGAATTCACGCCAGCCGGTCAGAGAGCCGTCGGCATTTTTCAGCGCCCCGGAGTACATGCAGGTCTCGAACTGGTGGGCAAAGGAAACCAGCTCGATCCAGTCGATTTTCAACGCCCGTCGTCCTGTTGGCCGTTGGCTGGTGAGAAAGGCCGCGCCGGCGCCGTCTGAGAGCATCCAGCGCAAAAAATCGGCTTCAAAGGCGAGAATCGGCTGCGCTTCGAGGTCGACATCGTCGCGGGTCGGGAGGTCGCCGCAGAGAGCCGCGCGCATGTAGGTGGAGGAAAGCTCCGAGCCGGTGGCGACGGCATTGCCGACCAGGCCGGAAGCGACGTTGAGCCAGGCGTACTTGAGGGCGGTCATGCCGGCCACGCAGACACCGGCGGTGCTGACCACTTCGCAGGGGGCGGAGGCCAATTCGCCGTGCACCATCGAGGCGTGGCCGGGCTTGGTCTGGTCCGGGGACGAGGTGCCGCAGGCCAGGCATTCGATGTCGGCCGGGGTGAAGCCGTCGTAAGGGTGAAGCTGGCGGATCGCCTCGGCGGTGAGTTGGGCGTTGCTGTGGGTGGTGCGGCCTGTGGCCGGATCGATGGCGTAGTGGCGGTTGCTGATCCGGTTGTTGCGCAGGATGATGCGACGGGTACGGGACGGCAATTGGCTGACCATCCCCAGGATTTCTTCCATCTGTTCGTTGGAAACCGGCGCGTTGGGGAGAAATGCGCCGAGGTCAGTGATAAAAACATCCATGCCGTAGTACCTTTATAGCTTTTATAACTTTATTTTTTTATGCCCAGCCTGGTAGAGGGCGGCGAACTGCTGGTAAAAAGCGGCTTCATCCAGCGTCGTGGGAGTCACCGCGTTGGACAGGGTGTAATAATCGAGGTCGTGGACCCTGATTTGATCCCGCATCTGCCGGTGCAGCGCGGTACCGGGAAGGGGTGTCAGCACCGTGTAGATCGGCAGGTCGATGGCGTTGTCGGCGACGTAGCGGGCCAGCCGGTCGAAATCCGCTTCCTGGTAGTCGGGCGAGACGATGAAGTCACCGACGATGTTGATGCCGAGCCCATGCAGGATCTCGATTGCCGCCAGGTTGGTCGCGGCCGAACTCTCCTTGTTCATGCGGTCGAGCCCCAGGTCGCTGATCTCCTCGAAACCGATGATCACCGAGCGCAGTCCGGCGTCCTTCCATTCGCGCAGCAGCTCCGGATGGCGAACCACGGTGTCGGAGCGGACATCGGCGAGAAAACTCTTCTTGATTCCTCCGTCGACGATGGCGCGGCAGAGCCTCCGGGCGTGGTCGGGGTTGCCGAAGGTGTTGGCGTCGACCAGGCGGATCACCGGGACGTCATTCAGCAGCCGGATGTCGCGCACCACCGTGTCAATCGACTGACTCAGATAGCGTCCGCCGGTCAGCCCGGCGATGCAGCAGAACGAGCAATCGAAGGGGCAGCCGAAGGCCGAGCTGACAAACCCCATCGGCACGCCGAGCGCGGCCAGGGTATACTGGTCTCGGTAACCGGCGACCAAATCGTAGCGCGGCGGCTGCTCTTCCACCAGGTCGTTGCGGCTGTAGTGACGGGGCCGCCAGCGCAGCGATTGGCCCGGTGTGGTGCGGCAAATTCCCGGGATGTTCGCCGTTTCACCACCGGTTTCGAGCGCATCGACCAGCTGCCGAAGGCTCTGTTTGCCCAGGCCGATAACGATATAGTCGATCTCCAACCGGTTGAAAAATTCGGGGTCGTTGCTGGCGTGCACCCCGCCGACCACGACGGTGGCACCACACTCCTGCCTGATCCGCCCGGCCAGGGCCAAGGCGGTGTTGGCTTCGCAGGTGACCGCGGTCAAGCCGACCAGGTCGGGGGTGTAGCCGGCCAGGGCCGCATCGAGACCGTCGGGCTCGGCCTTGAGGTCGAGTATCCGTACCTCGTGCCCCGGCAAATTTCCCGCCAGGGTTTCCAGGGCCAGCGGCTCACCCCGAAAAATCTGCTTGATGGTCGTGATCCCGTAGCGTTCTTCGGGGATCGAGCGGCCGCAGTTGGGCGGATTGATCAGCAGGATGTTCATGGTCAGGATGCGGCGTCGATGGGGCGGAAGGTTGCGCCGGGCTCAACCCCAGGCGGGATTTCGACCGGCGATTCCGGCCGGATGCCGGATCATCGCGTAAACATAGCAAGATTCAGGCGGATTTGTAAAGAGAGGGATCCCCGGATCCGTTGGAATGCTATAATTACGACAGGTTTTTGCTGCCGAGGTCGATGATGGGACGCACCTCGTCGATTTTGAAGGTAGCCGCCGCCCGAATGCTGCTGGCGGCCATTTTGCCCGCCGTCAGCGTCACCTCAGCGACGATTTCTTCGAACTGGGCGCCGCTGGTCTCGATGCCGGCCAGGTCAAGGTAGAGGCGGGCCCCCTTCCAGGCCAGCAGGGTTTCACCGGGTTCGAAAAACATGAACACCGCTTTCGGGTTTTCCTTGAGGTTGGAGAGCGTCCGGTTCCCCCCCAGTCCGAGGATCAGGGTGTACTCATCGGTCAGCCGGCCAGAGCCGAAAATGGCGCAATTGACCCGGCCCGCGTTGTCCGCCGTGCTCAGGGTGCCGAACCGGCCAACCCGGCTGAAAAGTTCCCTCATCCGTTTTCTGTCCATCAGATGCTCCCGCAGGTCTCAAGCGAAGAAAAATGCCGGGTCATTATACCCGGAAAGCGGCCGGCGTAAAGGCCGATTTCCCTTCCGGGGCAATGCCACGGGTGCCGATCGGGCATGGCGCGGCAGGGATATGCGAAACGTTGAATGGTTCCTCCGCGGAGAAAGCGCCGGCGATAATATAAGTTGCACCGATGCCGGTAACCATTTAAAAAGAGAAGGTACGGCAACGAGGGGGCAGGATGGCGGACGGCTTGTCGACCATGAAAAAACGACGGAAGTACCGGTTCCCCTGGCGACGCGGCAACCGCTTCGAGCTGCTGGTGGATGGCCGCGAGTTCTACTCCGCCATGGTCGAGAGCATACTGGCGGCCCGGCACTATGTGCTGCTCGAAATGTACCTGTTCGAATCGGGGCAGGTCGCCGACCGCTTCATCGATGCCCTGATCGCCGCCCGCAACCGGGGGGTGCAGGTCTATGTCCTGCTCGACGCCTTCGGCTCCCTCTACCTGCGGCGCCGGGACCGGGTGCAGCTGGTGGCGGCCGGGGTGCAGCTGGCTTTTTACAACCCCCTGCATCCGCTGCGCTGGCACCGCAACCTGTTCCGCAACCACCGCAAGCTGCTGCTGGTCGATGGCACGGTGGCTTATACCGGCGGTGCCGGCATCACCGACCAGTTCGATCCCGACCTCGAACCCGGGCGCTACTGGCATGAAATGATGGTGGCGGTCCGCGGTCCCTGCGTGGCCGACTGGCAGGAGCTGTTCGCAGAAAGCTGGGAGCGCTGGGTCAAGCTGCCGCCTGAGGGGATCGAGCCGGCAGTGCCGGAAACCGAGGCGGCCGGCGAACTCGGGCGGGTGGTGGTGCACGGGCATGCCGTATTCCCTTCGGAAATCATGCGTTCCTACCTGCGTCATATTGCCCGCAGCCGCAGCCGGGTCTGGCTCGCCACCGCCTACTTTGTTCCCCCCTGGAAACTGCGCCGCGCCCTGCGCCGAGCCGGCAACCGCGACATCGACGTGCGCCTGCTCCTGCCCGGACCCCATTCCGACCATCCCGTTCTCCGCCATATGGGCAGCCGCTATTACGAACGTTTGCTGCGCAACGGGGTGCGCATCTTCGAGTACCAGCCCCGCTTCATTCACGCCAAGGTGCTCCTGTGTGACACCTGGCTGAGTATCGGTTCGAGCAATTCCGACCGCTGGAATTATCGCTGGAACCTGGAAGCCAACCAGGAATTGCAGGATGCTGCGATGGCCGGCCGGGTGCAGGAGTTGTTCGAGGAAGATTTCGCCCACTCTTCCGAATTCGATTACGAGCACTGGCGCCGGCGGTCCCGGCTGCGCCGGTTGCGGGAATGGTTCTGGGGCAAGGTGGTGCTGCTGCTGGCCTGGTTCAGCAATCGCAAGAATCACCGCGGCGGGCCGCCGGAAGATTCCTGAGGGTTCAGCTCCGGTTCTGCTGCGGTTGGGGTTTCATAAACAGTTAATCAAAGAGGAGTGTTCATGCAGATCTGGGTCGACGCCGACGCCTGCCCGAAAGTCATCAAAGAGATTCTCTACCGTGCCTCCGAACGAACCCGGACGCAGCTGACCCTGGTGGCCAACCAGCCCTTGCAGACGCCGCCATCGAAATTTGTCCGCAGCATTCGTGTGGCGGCCGGTTTTGACGTGGCGGATAACGAAATTGTCCGCCTGCTGCAGCCCGGCGACCTGGTCGTGACGGCCGACATTCCGCTGGCCGCCGAAGTGGTGGAAAAGGGAGCCCATGCCCTCAACCCGAGGGGCGAACTTTACACCGAAGACAACATCCGCGAGCGCCTGGTGGTGCGGGACCTGCTCGACCAGTTGCGCGGCTCCGGCATCGAGACCGGGGGACCGGCGGCCTTCAGCAAGGGCGATCGCCAGGCGTTCGCCAACCAGCTCGACCGGCTGCTGACCCAGGGCGCCAGCCGGCCTTCAGTCGCGGCCGGACGGCCGGGAGAGGCCTGATGGCCGACCGCCTGGTCACCCTGCGCAGCTATACCATGCCCTGGCAGGCCGATCTGGCCGGGGCGCGCCTTGCCGCCGAAGGAATCCCCTTTTTTCTCAAGGATGCCAACACCGTCTCGATCAACTGGCTCTATTCCAACGCGCTCGGCGGGGTCAAGCTGCAGGTGCTGGCGGCCGATGCCGAGCGGGCCCGGACACTGCTGGCCGAGGTCGCTGCGGATCCGTCTCTGCCCGAAGAGGGCGACCTTCCGGGGTGTCCCCGCTGCCGGAGCCGACAGCTGCAAAAGGTGGTGCGGGGGCGGATCTGGGCCCTGGTCGCCTGGCTGTTTCTCGGGCTGCCGCTGCTCTGGCCCTGGCGGCGGCTGAAATGCCTCTCCTGTGGCCACGTCTGGTCGGCCCACCGGGGCACCTTCCCCGATTTTCACTCCCTGCAACGCTAAGATGCTGCCGGATTAAGCGGGCCGAAGCGGCCGCAGCAACGGCCGTCAGGGGAGACCGGAAAGCCCCTGAAATTTCTTCTCGGCAAGACGATGCTGTGGCATTTTGTCCCGGCGGTCGTCCCGATCAGGCGAAAATTCTTTGGCCGCAGTTTGTCGACATGCTATTCTCCGCGGCATTTCCTGCTAAAATCCATACTGCCGATAATGTGCAATTGCTTAACAACCGGAGGAGCAATGAACCTGCTGCTTAACGATAACGAGGTGAGGGTGCTCGGCTGTTTCATCGAAAAAGAGACGACCACCCCCGAGTATTACCCGCTCACCCTCAATGCCCTCACCAACGCCTGCAACCAGAAGTCGAACCGCGACCCGGTGGTCGCGTTCGATGAAACCGATGTGGTTCGGGCCCTTGACCGCCTGCGTCATTTCGGGTTGGCCATGCAGGCCGGCGAAGGCGGCCGGGTGCCCCGCTACCGGCATTCGCTGATGGAGAAGCTGCACCTTGAGCCGGAAGAGCTGGCGGTTCTGGCCGAGCTGATGCTGCGCGGGCCGCAGACCGTCGGCGAGATCCGCGGGCGGGCCGACCGCATGCATCCGCTGGACAGCCTCGAAGAGGTCGAGGCGATTCTGAAGGCCCTCTCCGAGCGGGAGGTGCCGCTGGTCGTGCAGCTCCCCCGCCAGCCAGGGCGCAAGGAGTGCCGGCACATGCACCTGCTGGCCGGAATGCCGGATCACAGCGACGAGGCCGCCGCGCCGCCGTCGGAAGCCGCCACTCTGAAGGTGAGGGCCGAAGATGAGCGGATCGCCGCCCTGGAGTCAGAGCTCGCGGCGCTGCGTGCCGAGTTCACAGTACTGAGGCAGGAAATGGCCGCGTTTCGGGAGCAGTTCGAATAAACCCACGGTTGCCTGGGGGGGCTTCCGGGCATCGAATTCACAACGGCGTGCATTTGCCAGGGAGGTTTTATGCGGTTACAGGTTTTCAGGTGCGTCCTTCTGGCCGGGCTGCTGGCGGCCGGTAGTTCATCGGCGCTGGCCGCCGGTTTCTCGATTATCGAACAGAGCGTCAGCGGCCTCGGCAACGCCTACTCCGGCGGCGCGGCTGCCGTCGAAGATGCCAGCACCATCTTTTTCAACCCCGCCGGCATGACCCTGCTGGAGGGTCAGCAGGTTGTTGCGGGAATGCACGTGATTGTCCCTTCCGCCAAGTTCGACAGCGATGGGGCGGAAAACGCCCTGGGCGGGGCAATCGGCGGTGGCGACGGCAGTGACGGCGGGGTGGTCAAGCCGGTCCCCAACTTTTTTTATGCAGCCAACCTGGGCAATGGCTGGTCGGTCGGCCTCGGTATCTGCGCGCCCTTCGGTCTGGCCACCGAGTACGACAAGGACTGGGTCGGCCGCTACCACGGGGTCGAGTCAGAGGTGCTGACCATCAACATCAATCCCTCGCTGGCCTACCGGGTGAATGACAGCCTCAGTGTCGGCGCCGGGGTCAGCGCCCAGTACATGGACGTCAACCTGACCAGCATGATCGATTTCGGCCTGGCTACACTGGGCGCCTCCGATCCCCGCTCCGATGTCTATGCCGATATGAATGCCGATGACTGGGGCTACGGCTTCAACCTCGGCCTGCTGTACGAGTTTGACAAAAACTCGCGGGTCGGCGCCGCCTACCGGTCGCGGATCAAGCACAAGCTGGAAGGGGATGTCGATTTCTCTCTGCAGAACCGGGCGTACCTGGCCACCTTCGGGTTGGATGCCGTCGCCGCCGCCAATTTCCCCGATCAGGATCTTGGCGGAGACATCACCCTGCCGGCCAGCGCATCGCTCAGCGTCTACCATCAGTTCACCCCCGAGTGGGCGCTGATGGCGGATGTCACCTGGACCGAGTGGAGCACCTTCGAGGAGCTGGTCATCGAGTTCGATGGCGCCCTGGCCGACAGCGTGACCACGGAAAACTGGGAGGACAACTGGCGTTACTCCATCGGGGCGACCTATGCGGCGAACGACCGGCTGAAATTGCGCCTGGGCCTGGCGTACGACGAAACGCCGATTCCGAGCGCCCGCTACCGTACCCCCAGAATTCCCGGCAATGATCGCTTCTGGACCGCCTTCGGGGTCGGCTACCAGATCAGCAGGAACATGAATCTCGATTTTGGCTATACCCACCTGTTTATCAAGGATGCCAAGCTTGACAAGACCCTGGCTGATGACGAAAATCTCTCCCGCGGTACCCTGCGGGGGGAATACGACAGCGCGGTGGATATCGCCAGCCTGCAGCTGACCTACGCCTTCTAGCTCCGCGGGGGGAGACAAAATCCCCTTGACTTGATTTGGTTTGTGATATATATTGAAAAACATATTTATGGCAACCAAATGAATCAAGAGGATGTTGGCACATGGAAAATGTAATTATCCCCCCCGCGACGACCACCGAAATACGTCGCCGTACCCAGTGGCTTTTGGCCCCGGTCATGATCGTGACCGTTGTCCTGGGCTGGAAATACCCGCTGCTCGGGTTCGCCGTCCCGGTCGCCATGGTTACCGGCATGATCGGCGGCCTGTTCCGCGGCCGCTATGTCTGCGGCAACCTCTGTCCTAGAGGCAGCTTCATCGATCGCATGCTGACCAGGGTCGGGGGCGATCGGCCGATCCCGGCGCTGTTTCGCAAGATGAGCTTCCGCTGGCTGGTCTTTGCCGCGCTGATGGGGTTCATGGTCTGGCGGCTCAGCCTCAACCCGACCTCCTGGCAGCACTGGGGGCTGGTCTTCTGGTCGATGTGCGCCCTGACCACCGGGGTCGCGGTTATCACCGGGATGCTCTACCATCCCCGCAGCTGGTGCTCGTTCTGCCCGGTGGGGACGGCGCAGAACGCCCTCGGCGGGCACAAGCTGCCATTGCAGATCGCTGCCGACTGTCGCCAGTGCGGCAAGTGCGAGAAGGTCTGCTCGATGAATCTGCCGATCGTCAGGCACAAGCCGGCCGGCGTGCTGCAGGAGCGGGATTGCCTGCGCTGCTCCGAATGCGTCGCCGCCTGTCCCGCCGCCGCTCTCAAGTGGCCAGAGGGCGCCTGATTTTTCCAACAATCGAGTCACAGCAAAGCCCCGCCGGAAAGGATTCCGGCGGGGCTTTACTGTTTTTCAAGGGGCGTGCATGCGGGTCTCCCGCGCGGCCTAGCCCGCCGCACGGGCACTAGTTGAAGTGAATTCTCTGCACCCCGTCGATGCCGGCGATGATGCCGCTCAGTTCGCGGCCGATACGCACCCGGTGCTGGGTGATGACGAAGCGGTAGCGGACGCTTCTGCCGCCAAGGTCGTAGTCGGCTTCGAGGTCAGAAATGCGCAGTTTGCGGTCCAGGAAAATGCGTTCGAGTTCGGGATAGATGTCGGGGTCTGAAACGGCCGTAACCGTGAGATGCAGGTAGCGGTCTTTCTTGATGATCGGTTCGAGCTTCTTGAGAAAAATCAGGGCCATAAGCGCGATGATGGCGCCGATGGCGCCGGCGGCGAACATTCCCATACCGAAGGCCATGCCGACGCCGGCGACCAGCCACAGGCAGGCGGCGGTGGTCAGCCCGCGTACCGACAAGCCTTCCTTGATGATGACCCCGGCGCCGAGAAAACCGATGCCGGTGATGATCTGCGCCGCTGCCCGGCCCGGGTCGAGACGGACCACGCTGCTGCCGGGGAGGTCGCCGTACTTGAGATAAAAGGCCTCGGAGACGATCATCATCAGGCAGGAGCCGACAGAAACCAGCAGGTGGGTGCGCAGCCCCGCCGGCCTGCCGTGCTTTTCCCGTTCGATGCCGACGATGCCGCCAGCTAAGGCGGCCAGCAGGATTTTGAAGAGAATCGCCAGTTCATAACTGCCGAACAGGGTCGAATGGAAAAACATGGAATACCTCCTTAGGCGGTCGCGGCCGCCGCTCACCTCGTCATTATGGGTCAACAGGGGGGAAAACGGAAGCGGTTTTCAGGAAAGGTGGCAAGCGACTCCCTGCCTGGCCGTGCGAAAAATGAATTGTCCTATATACTTTTAATAATTGCAAGTGGGGGGCTGGGCTCGAACGGTTGTGTATTGCGATGCCGGTTTTAGACGGGGAGTGTTGAGTGACCGAATTGATCAAGATACTGCTGGTGGAGGATTCACAAACCCATGCCGAAATGATCCGGCACGCGCTGGAGAAAGCGGCGGGGCGGCTGCAGGTGACGGTGGCGGCATCCCTGGCCGAGGCCCGGGCTGTTCTGGCCGAGACCGAACCCGATCTGCTGCTGGTCGATTACCAGCTCCCCGACGGCTGGGGAACGGAACTCCTCCCCGACAATCCTGCCCAAATCCGCTGGCCGCTGGTCTTTCTGACCGGCCAGGGGGATGAACAGGTGGCGGTCGAGGCCATCAAGGGGGGGGCGCTTGATTACGTGGTCAAGACGGCGAATATGCTCGAAGACATGCCACACATCGTCGAGCGGAGCCTGCGCGAATGGGGGCACATCGTCGAACACCGGCGGGCCGTCGAGCAGGCCGCCGGTTTCGGCCGCCTGCTCGACGCTTCGCTCAACGAGATTTATACCTTCGACGCCGAAACGCTGCGGTTCGTCCAGGTCAACCGGGGGGCGCTGGAAAATATCGGCTATTCGATGGAAGAGCTGCGGCAGTTGACCCCCGTTGATCTCAAGCAGGACTTGACGCTGGAATCCTTTAAGTCCCTGCTGCAGCCGCTTCGGGACGGAACCCGGGAAACCATCACCTTCTGCAGCAGCCACCAGCGCAAGAACGGCTCCAGTTACCCGGTGGAGGCGCATCTGCAGTTGCTCACCCTGGAGGGTCGCCCGGTCTTTGTCGCCATGCTGCTCGATATCAGCGACCGCAAGCGAGCCGAGAACGCCCTGCAGCGCAGCGAGGAGCGCTTCCGCTCCATTTTCGAAACCGCGGCGGCCGGTATGGTGATGATCGCTCCGGACGGACATTTTCTCCAGGTGAACCCGGCATTTGTCCGTTTTATCGGTTACCAGGAGGCGGAGCTGCTGACGATGTCGGTTCTCGACGTTACCCACGCCGAAGACCGCGGCTGGACCCGCAAATATTTCCAGCTTCTGTCCCGGGAGCAGAGCCGTATCATCGACACCGAGAAACGCTACCTGCGCAAGGACGGCACGGTGCTCTGGGGGCATACCTCGGTGTCATGCGTGCTCGAGGGGGAGAAGGCGGAGGGCTATTGCGTCGGTCTCGTGCAGGACATCACCCGGCGCAAGCTGATGGAAGAGCGATTGCAGGAGGTCAACCGGGAACTGGATGCCTTCGTCTATACCGTGTCCCATGACCTGCGTACGCCGCTGACCCCGATCGTCGGTTACGCCCAGTACCTGAAGTCGGCCTATGAGGAAAAGCTCGATGCGCAGGCGCTCGATATTCTCGGCGAGATCGACCGGCAGGGGCAGATCATGGCGGCCATGATCGAGGATTTGCTCAACCTGGCCAAGGTGGGGGCGCTGAAACTTCCGGACGAACCCCTGGATGTGGCCCAGGTGGTGTCCGATCTGCTGGATGTCATGGCGGCGCAAATTGCAGAAGCGGGGGTGGACATCCGGGTGGAGAGCTTTCCCGGGGTGCGTTTACCCAAAACCCTGCTGAGCCAGATTTTCGACAACCTGATCGGCAATGCGATTCGTTACGCCGGCAGCAGTGGCGGTCCGATCGAGGTCGGGGGGGTGCGGGACGGGGAGCGGGTGCGACTCTTCGTACGCGACCATGGCCCCGGTATCCCGGAAGAGGAGAAAGGAAAGATCTTTGAGGCTTTTTTTCGCGGCGCCTCGGGGAAGGATTTGCGCGGTACCGGGATCGGCCTGGCGACGATCAGGAAAATCGCCCGGCTCTACGACGGCAGGGCCTGGGTTGAGGACACGCCGGAGGGCGGAGCGACCTTCTGGGTCGAATTGGTCGGGTAGTCTCTCGTCAAAACGATGAATGGTTGTTAACTCCCCGGAAAGGGTGCTAAGATACCCGCTACTGTGGATTGGCCAATGATGGCGGTATCCGGGGTGCCGGTATCCTGCCTGGACGAGCACGTATCGCCTGACGGGGTTTTTTTGTGACCACCTCTATTCTCGACCACCCCTTGATTTCCCAGCGTTATTTCTTCCCTCGCGCGGAGCGGTTCGACGACCCGTTCTGGGTCGAGGTCGGCGCGGTCCGTCTTGGCTGCTATTTCCATCGGCCCCATCCCGGCGCGAAAACCATTGTCCACTTTCATGGTAACGGCGAAATCGTCGCCGATTATCTCGGCGGATTCGTCGCCATCGTCGAGCGGCTCGGCTACAACTGTTTTCTGGCCGAATTTCGCGGCTACGGGATGTCGTCGGGAACCCCCGCCCTGGGGCGGATGCTCGACGACGTGGCGCCGCTGCTCCGGGCCACCGGCCAGCCCGAACAGGAGCTGGTGCTGTTCGGCCGCTCGGTCGGTTCGCTGTTCGCCATCCATGCCGCTTCGCTGTTTCCAAAGGTCGCCGGGCTCATCCTCGAAAGTGCCGTAGCCGATCCGCTGGAGCGCCTCCTGCTCAGGGTCAGTCCGAGAGAGTTGGGGGTCTCCCCGGCCGCGCTTGAGGCCGAGGTGGCCGCCCGCCTCGATCATCGCCGCAAGCTGGAGGCCTATGCCGGCCCGACCCTGGTCATGCACACCCGCAATGACGGCCTGGTCGATGTCAGCCACGGCGAACGCCTGCATCGCTGGGCCGGCGGGGAGAAGAGCCTGAAAATTTTCCCCCGCGGCAACCACAACGACATCATGGCGGTCAACGCCCGCGAATATTTTGCCCTGGTCCAGGGGTTCATGCACGCCCTGTAACTTTATCCGTCAGCCTTTCAGGTGAGTCCAGATGATTAAAAAACCGATCACAGCCTTGGCCGTCCTTGCTCTGCTGCTGGCCGCGCCGGCGGCGCAAGGGAAAATCTACCGTTACGTCGATGAAAACGGAGTCACCGTCTTTGTCGATGACGAATCGCGGATTCCCGCCCGGTATCGCGAAGAGGTCAAATCCTACCAGGGCCAGCTCGATCACCTGACCCCGGAAGAACGGGAGGCGGTGCGCGAGCGCGAGCACCAGCAGCGGGAGCAGGCCCGGCAGGAGCAGCAGCTGGAGCGGGCCGAGCAGCAGCGCCAGTCCCTGCTCAAATCGCTGGAGACGCCGGTGACCATTCGCGGCAACCAGGTGCTGGTGCCGGCCCAGGTTGCCTTCGACCGCAGGAAGGCCAACGTCATGCTGCTGCTCGATACCGGCGCTTCGGGGACGGTCTTCCACCGCTCGTCGCTGGAGCGGTTGAATGTCGAGAGTGAAAAGTCCGGCTATTCACAGGTGGCCGGCGGCGGGATCATCCCCACCGACGTGGTGAAATTCCAGTATATCCAGGTGGGGCCGTTCAAGGTCGACAACGTACGGGCGATGGTTATCGATCACAAGCTCACCCAGGCGAGCTTCGACGGCCTGCTCGGCATGGATTTTCTCCGCCACCTCGATTACCGCATCGATTACGACCGGCAGGTGATCCGCTGGCAGCCCGATCTCGGGCGCGAGTAGCTTGCGTTTCAGATGGTGTGGGTTGAGCCCGGCTGGTTGCCGGGCTCAGTCGTTTCCGGGGGAGCGCGCTTCCATGATCGCCTCGACGATCAGCCCGCAGGGGATGGCGAAGAGGATGGTCAGCAGTGAGCGGGTGAGGGAA
>NZ_JBFHGD010000072.1:0-14339 GCF_041583255.1 Trichloromonas sp.
CCTGCCCCTATCTGCCGGATCGGCAGAAACGCTATGAGTATTTTCTCGCCGGCCAGCTCAGCAGCGCCGAAATTTCCCACTACCTGGCCCTTGGCTGGCGCAAGTTCGGACTCTATTACTTTCGCCCGGCCTGCCCCGATTGCCGGGCCTGTACCCCGCTGCGGATTCCGGTCGCGGAATTCCTTCCTTCGCGCAGCCAGCGGCGCATCCTGAAAAAAGGCGCCGCCCTGACCGCTCATTTCGGTGAATTGCGGCTGACCGACCGGGCCTTTGCCATTTACCGCGACCACTCATCGCGCCGCTTCGGCCAGGAGCCCGACGCCGAGGAATTCATCCTCAACTTCTATATTCCGTCCTGTCCCTCCATGCAGACGGAGGTTCATGTCGATGGCGAGATGGCCGGCCTCGGCTTTCTCGACCGGGGCGACGACTGCCTGAGCAGCGTCTATTTCTGTTTCGATACCGCCTATGCCGATTTCAATCTCGGCACGTTCAGCGTGATCAAGGAGATCGAACAGGCCCGGGCGATGGAGTTGCCCTTTTACTACCTCGGGTACTATGTGCCCGGCTGCCGCTCGCTGGCCTATAAAGACCTGTTCCGTCCGCGCCAGCATTTCGACTGGCAGAGTCAATCCTGGCGGCCCGTTGGCGAAGAGCCCGCGGGTCTGCCGGCCCAGGCGGTATAGCCTTCCTACCAGGCCACCATGCGTTTTCGTTGAACTACGGCGAAACGGGCAAAGACCCGGTCCGATTCGTAGCTGACGCCGATCCCCACTATATCGAACACCCCGCCAAAACGGATATCCCTACCGGCCAATGCCTTGATGCGTTCTTCTTGAGGTGGTTTCCGCAGGTTCCTCACGGGATACTAGGCTGGCCTCGGTCTGCCCTCGGCCAGATCCTGAAAGGCGGTTAGCTGGTTCGGCTCGCCCATGACGCCGATCAGGTCATTGTCGGAGAAACAGAATCCCGGGCTGGGGTTGGTCTGCATCTGCCCCTGGCGCAGGACGCCGACGATGGAGGCGCCGGTGCGTCTGCGGATTTCCATGTCCTTGATGGTTTGGCCGATCAGGGGGCTCTGCTGCGACAGCGCTACCCACGACAATTCCAGCAGGCGGGTGGCATCCTGCAATTGGGTGACTGCCTGGTAGCCCAAATCCCCCTGGTAGAGAGGCGAATAGAGTTCCCGCCGTACCGCGTCGGTGAACCACTGGATTTTGCTGATCGGCATGTCGAGATAGAGCAGGGCCTGGCGGGTGAATTCGAGGCTGGCCTCGAATTCCGGCTGCACCACCTGATAGACCCCTTCCTCGTGCAGGATCTGCATCTCTTCGATGCTCGAGGCGCGGGCGATGATCCGCAGCGACGGTTTGACGGCATGCACCTGGCTGGCGATGGCCGATGAGGTCACCGCGACCGGGGTGGTGATCAGCAGCAGCTTGGCCCGGTCGATTCCCGCCGCCTCGAGGACCACGGCATGGCTGGCGTCGCCGAAGACGGTGGGGAAACCGTCGCGCTTGGCCTGTTCGACCCGCCAGTGGTTCAGTTCGATGATGACGTAGGGGATATCCAGCCGTTGCAGAACGTTGGCCAGGTAACGGCCGACCCGGCCGCCGCCGGCCAGCACCACGTGGTCGCGCAGGCCCTCGTCGGGGATGTTCATGGTCTGCAGCGGTTCGTGCTTGAAGCGGCTCTTGCGCAGGGCGTACAGCGGCGCGGTGAGGGACGACAGGAGCGGGGTCAGGACCATGGTCACTACCGCCACCGTCAGGGTCAGCGAGTAGAGATCCGCACTGATCGAGTCGGTGCTGACGCCGACCCGGGCCAGCACGAAGGAAAATTCACCGACCTGGAACAGGCCGAGCCCGGCGGCGAGAGGGACGACGTTGACGTAGCCGAAAGCGCGGGTGATGCCGAAGAAAATCATGCCCTTGCCGACAATCACCACGGCCACGATGATCAGCACCTGCCAGATGTGCGCGAGCAGAAAAGCCGGGTCGAGCAGCATCCCCACTGAAGTGAAGAAGAGCAGACCGAAGACGTCGCGCAGGGGAATGACGTCGCTCAGGGCCTGGTGGCCATAATCCGATTCGCTCAGGATCATCCCGGCGACGAAGGCGCCGAAGGCAAAAGAGAGGCCGAACAGGTAGGTCCCGTAGCCGACTCCCAGCCCGATGGCGGTGATCGCCAGGGTGAAGAGTTCGCGCGAATTCCAGCCGGCAATGCGTTTCATCAGCCAGGGGATGATGCGGGTGCCGACGAAAATCATCAGCGCCAGGAAGATGGCGGCCTTGACGGCGGCAATCCCGAGGATCGGCAGTCCGCCCTGTGGATCCTTGAGCTGGGGGAGGATGATCATCATCGGCACGATCGCCAGATCCTGCACGATCAGCATGCCGATCATCACCCGGCTCGACAGAGTGCCGAGAATCCCTTGATTCATCAGGGTTTTGAGCACGACCATGGTGCTCGACAGGGAGATCAGGCCGCCGAACCAGAGGGCGGCATCCCGTTCCCAGCCGAAAAAACGGCCGATGGCATAACCGAGGGCCATGGTCAGCAGAATCTGGATCGGCGTGCCGATCAGGGCGACCTTGCGGACCGGTTTCAGCTCTTTCAGCGAAAACTCCAGCCCCAGCGCGAAAAGCAGCAGGGCCACGCCGATTTCGGCCAGCAGCTCGATGTCGTGGGTGTTGGCGACCGTGATTCCGCCGGTATAGGGGCCAACCAGTACGCCGGCCAGAATATAACCGAGGATCAGCGGCTGTTTGAGCTTCTGGGCGACCAGCCCGCCGACCAAGGCGGCCAGTACGATGATAACGATATCTGCAGCAATTCCCATGAATCAGGCATCTCTGGGTTAGAGGTTAAAGGTTTACGACACCCTGGAAAAGGCGTCCATTTTCAATACCTTCTGGTTGTAGGCCAAAAGCAGGTTACTCTTTTTCAGCAATCCGACCACCCGGTAAGGGCGCCGGTGGTCGACCACCGGCAGGGTCGAAAAGGAACGCCCCTCGAAAACCTCGAAGGCCGTTTCAAAGTTGTCATGGGTGCTGATGGTGAAGATATCCCGGGTCATGATCTCTGATGCCACCACCAGTTCGCAGAGGTCGCCCATTTCGGCCAGCACTTCCTTGAGATCGCGCAGGGAAACCATGCCGACCAGTTCGTCGCGGTTGTTGAGAACCGGGAAGTGCGGGTAGGGGCTGTCCTGGGCTTTGGCGATCAGTTTGCCGAGCAGGGTGTCCTCCCTGACCCATTCGAAATCCCCGTCCATGTAGTCTCGCACCAGCATCGAACGCAGCAGGGTGACGTCATGGCCGCGGATCATCCGAATCCCTTTTTTGATCAGCTTGGTTTCGTAAATCGAGTAGCCGTAAACCGTCTGCACCGTGATCAGGCTGGCGATCGAACTGGTCATCACCGGCAGGATGATGTCGAAGTTGTAGGTCAGTTCGAAAATGGTGAAGATCGCGGTGATCGGGGCCAGGGTGGTGCCGGCCACCAGCGCCCCCATGCCGACCAGGCCGTAGGCAGGGTAGGCCGCGGTCATTTCCGGCCAGAGCGCATGCATGCCGCTGCCGAACAGCCCGCCGAGCAGGCCCCCCAGCACCAGCGACGGCGCGAAAATCCCCCCGGAAAAGCCGGCCCCCACCGAAAACGAGGTGGCCGCCAGCTTGAGCACCAGCAGGATCAGCAGCAGGCCGACCGCGGTCTGGGCGCTCAGCATCAGGTTGATGGTCTCGTAGCCGACGCCGAGCACATGGGGGAAGTCAATGGCGATCAGGCCGACCATGAAGCCGCCGATCGCCGGCCGCAGCCAGACCGGAACCCGGCAGAAGGCAAATCCGTCTTCGACCTTGCCCACCGACTTGATGAACGCGACGGCCAGCAGCCCCGCCAGTATCCCGAGCAGCCCGTACAGTGGAATCTCCCAGTAGCTCACCAGTTCGAAGTAGGGAATCTCGAAGGCCGGCAGGCTGCCAAGGAAGTGGTGCGATATGACGGTTGCCGTCACCGAAGATATGGCGATGTGGCTGAGATAGCTGACCTGGAAGTCGACCAGGATGATTTCCGCCGCAAAGAGCATCCCCGCCATCGGTGCGTTGAAGGTGGCGGCGATGCCGGCGGCCGCGCCGCAAGCCAGGAAGACCCGGCGCCACTCATGGGAAAGGCGGATCCACTGGGCGATGGAGGAGCCGACCGATGAGCCCATGTGCACGATCGGGCCCTCCCGGCCAACCGAGGCGCCGGAGCCGATGGAAACGACCGTCGTGGCCAGTTTGAACAGGGTGGTGCGATGACGGATGCGCCCTTCGTGGGCGACCACCGCCTCGATAACCTCGGGAACGCCTGCGCCGCGGGTCTCCGGAGCCCAGAAGGCGATGACCGGCCCGACCAGCAGGCCGCCGATCACCGGGGTAGCGACGATCACATACCAGGGGATGCTGGTCGCCGCACCGACAATGTCGAAAGGGTCGTTCCAGCAAAAAGCGCTGGCATAGAGGAGCAGGTAGCGGAAGCCGACGGCCAGAAAACCGGTCGCAACGCCGATCAGGATCGCGATCAGCAGCAGGGCGATCAGGTTTTCCCGATAGTTTCCAAACCTCCAACGCTGTGACAAGACGTCAGTCCTCCAGGCAATGTCAGGATGATAGCCATGTGCAGAGGGATATTAGCATTTTTTCTACCCGAGTGCATCTGTGGTTTTTTTTACGACATGGCGAATATCAGAGCTTGCCAGGAATAGGTTTCCCCGCACTGATTGTCCGACGGTATCGGCCACCTTGACGGTTCTACAGCTCGGTCACCCATACCCCCACATTGAGGCTCGCTCCCGGAGGTCCAACGAACGAGCCGGCTATGGGTGGTACGGATTCGGGCAATCGAGCCACCGCCACCGCAATGTGATCGGTTCCGGCGACTCCGCCGACGGTGGGATCAAAGCCTTTCCAGCCTGCGCCGGGCAGATAGACTTCGGCCCAGGCATGGGTCGCACCGTAATTGACCGGTGACGGCGGTGCGTGGAGATAGCCACTGACGAACCGCGAGGCGAGCCCGAGGTGGCGTGCTGCCTCCATGAACAGATTCGCGAAGTCACGACAGGAGCCGGTACCATGGGTCAGGGTTTCGCTAGCGGTCTGAACGCCGGGTTCCTCGCGGATCTTGTATGCCAGAGTCTGGTGAATGTGAAGGTTGAGGCGCTGCAGCAGGGCATATGTCTGCAGCTCTTCGCCGGCTTGCCAAAAGCCGGCTATCCATTCCGTCAGCAGTTCGCTGGCAGTCTGTTCGACATAGGGAGACAGCACCACCCAATCGTCTGGGGTGTAGGTAAACGGGTAGTTCGTCGCGTAATCGGCCACCAGAAAGTCGAGCGGCGCCAGATTGTGTTGCTGAATGACGACTTCGCTTTCAATTAATAATTGGCTGGCGGGCGCAGCAAAGGTCGCTATCGCCACAGAATTGTCTTCTACGTCGCGATGCCAGCGCAGGGTCGCCGGAGGGGTGATCTTCAGGGTTGAGGATTCGATGCGCAGCTCATGACCTACACGCGGACGCAGGCGCAAGGCATGTGGTTCGAGCCAGACGGCGGCCGAGAAATTGTAATAAGTGCGATGAAGGATCTTGTAGCGCTGCATAATGATTCCTGATCGCAAATTTCTGCGGGTTTGAGGGGGGGAAGGTTCACGGGCGAGACGGAAGCTCCGTTTGCGCGGACCTTCATCATACAGCGCCAACCGCTTCGGCCCTAGCTTTTTCGGAATGATAGAGGTTTGTCCCCTGCACCGTGTCGTCCCAGCGAACTAACCGTACGGGGCACTTAGTGCGGATGGTATTTCTCGATAAGCGGGGCAAATTTCGTCTTCATCCCGGCCATGATTTCAGCATGGGTGGCCCCAAGGTCATCCCATAAATAGGCCAGTAAAGCTTGCCTGATGCAAACGGCGCATTGCGCTCCATGCTCGTCAAACAGGTCTCCCGGCTCGCCGTTTTTGAAAAAGCAGTAGAGCAGATTGTCGTGGCCGAAGGTCTTGCAGGTGCAATAACAGGGAATTACCTGTGCCTCATCCTCGACATTGGCCGCACCCAGCAGCTCTGGGCGCTTGACGGCTACTTTATAAGCAGCTTCGGTCGCCTGGTCGCCATAAACGTAATCAGGGAGACCGGCAGACGCCCAGTTCTCTCCAGGGTAGTGGGCAGCAAGCGTTTCTGCTGATGCTTGACCCAGTTCTTTCAGTGTCATGTCCATGATAAGGTCGAACTTTTTCTGGCTTTCACTGTTCATGGCCAATGCGGGCAGGGCACAAAAAATAATGAAAAATGCAGTGATTGCAGTAATTGTTTTATCGATATTCATAATGTTTCCTCGAGTGAATTTGCCGGATGAGTGATTTGTTCAATTTTTTCAGGTGATCATTCAATTAAGCCCCGACCCCTGGAGGGGGGACAGTCTAGGTGCTCTCCTTACGGCGACAGCTTGATTCGACGCAATCGCAAGGCATTGCTGACCACCGAAACGGAACTCATGCTCATGGCGGCCGCCGCCAGCATCGGGCTGAGCAGCAGGCCGAAAAAAGGGTAGAGAATGCCGGCGGCGACGGGAACCCCGAGGCTGTTGTAGATAAACGCGAAGAACATGTTCTGGCGGATATTCCGCATGGTGCAGCGGCTGAGGTTGAGCGCCTTGACGATGCCCAGCAGGTCTCCCTTGACCAGCGTGATCCCAGAGCTTTCCATCGCCACCTCGGTGCCCGACCCCATGGCGATCCCGACATCGGCCTGGGCGAGTGCCGGAGCATCGTTGATCCCGTCGCCAGCCATGGCAACAATCCGCCCCTGTTGTTGCAGTTGGCGCACCACCTCGTTTTTACGGTCTGGCGAGACTTCTGCCTCGACCCGATCGATACCGAGTTTTTCAGCCACGGCCCTGGCCGTGGTTTCACTGTCGCCAGTGAGCATCACGACGTTCAGGCCCATGGCGCGCAGTTTCTTGATGGCCTCTGGCGTCGTCCCCTTGATCGGGTCGGAAACGCCGAGAATACCGGCTGCTTCGCCATCGATCGCGACCAGCATGGCCGTCGCCCCTTGCCGGCGCAGGTCCTCGGCCTTATCTTGCAATCCGGACGGATCGACGGACAACTCTTCCAGTAGCTTCTTATTGCCGACGGCTATCACCTGGTCGCCGGTTTTTCCCACCACCCCTTTTCCGGTGCGCGAATTGAAATCGGTTGCTTTGGTCAGCGCCAATTTTTTCTCTTTGGCGGCCGTAACGATCGCCTCGGCCAGGGGATGTTCGCTCCCCTGTTCGAGACTTGCAACCAGCCGCAAAAGATCATCCCCTGCCCATGGCTCTTGCGCATATACGGTGGTCAGCTTCGGTTTGCCTTCAGTAAGGGTGCCGGTCTTGTCGACCACGAGGGTGTCGACCTTCTCGAGATTTTCCAGCGCCTCGGCATTCTTGATCAAGACGCCGTTGGTGGCGCCGAGCCCGGTGCCGACCATGATCGACATGGGCGTGGCCAGGCCGAGGGCGCAGGGGCAGGCGATGATCAGCACCGCAACCGCATTGACCAGCGCGTGCGCCAGGCGCGGTTCCGGACCGACCGATGCCCAGACGACAAAGGTGATGACGCTGATACCGACAACCGCCGGGACGAACCAGCCGGCGACCTTGTCGGCCAGCCCCTGGATCGGCGCGCGGCTGCGCTGCGCTTCGCTGACCATGTGGACGATCTGGGCCAGCAGGGTTTCCCGGCCGACGCGCTCGGCGCGCATGATGAACGTCCCGTTTCGGTTGAGCGTCCCCCCGGTGACGACATCGTCCTTGGTCTTCGACACCGGCAGCGGTTCGCCGGTCAGCATCGATTCGTCGACGGAACTCGCCCCCTCGCCGATAATGCCATCCACCGGAACTTTTTCTCCCGGGCGGACGCGCAGTCGATCTCCCGGCTGCACCTGTTCCAGGGGGATGTCCTCTTCGTTGCCATTGTCACGGACGATCCTGGCCGTTTTCGGGGCCAGGCCGAGCAGGGCCCTGATGGCCCCGCTGGTCCGTTGCCGGGCGCGCAATTCCAGAACCTGGCCGAGCAGAACCAGGGTGATGATGACCGCCGCCGCCTCGAAATATACGGCGACATTCCCCTCGGGGCCACGGAAGGACCGTGGAAAGGCCGAGGGTATCAAACTGGCCGCGAGGCTGTAGAGATAGGCGACCCCGGTGCCGAGGCCGATCAGGGTGAACATGTTCAGATTTCTGCTCAGCACCGATTTGTAGCCGCGCACGAAGAACGGCCATCCCCCCCAGAGGACGACCGGGGTGGCCAGAAGAAATTGCAGCCAGGTCTGGGTCTTACGGCTCAACACCGACTCAACGAACGGGCCGGGAATCATCTCCGACATGGCCAGCAAAAAGACCGGAACGGACAGTCCCAGACTGATCCAGAAGCGCCTGACCATAGACTTGTATTCGGAGTTTTCTTTTTCAGAACCGCTGATTTCCCTGGGTTCGAGCGCCATGCCGCATTTGGGGCAATCTCCCGGGCCGATCTCAATGACTTCGGGATGCATCGGGCAGGTGAACTCCCGGCTGTCGGCCGCTGATGCGGAACCCGCGGCCGCCTGTTGGGCCCTCAGGTAGAATTCGGGGTTATCCTGAAATTTGACCAGGCACTTCTCGGAGCAAAAAAAGTAGTCTTTGCCCTGATGAATGGTCTGTGCCTTGGCTTTGTGCAGATCGACGTCCATTCCGCAGACCGGATCTTTCATGGGGATCCCCTTTGCAGGCGACAGGTTTTTTTATTGATGCAATTGCCGAAGGCGTTTCTGAAGACATCGGTGGTTAATTTTCTGCTATTGGTATGTTTTCACTAAGTATACCAAAAAAATGGTGCAGAAATTCAGTTGGTTAGCGAATGTTGCGGATTCAGGGAAGAGGTGTTTGTCGGATTTGCCTCAGCGGCATGGAGAATGTTCTACACCCGCAAAAAAGCCCCCCCATTCTCGTAACGGTTCATCTGGTGGGTTTGTTTGTGGAAAAGCGTTAACTGGTTCCCAGGTTCGATGGGTTTAGGGCATTCCCTCTGGCAAGAAAATTTCTGGGGCAATGTACGTGTGCCGGCCACTGCAATCCTTTATGTATTCTTCATAAGGAGACCAAAAATTCAGTATTCTTTTGCGTTACAAGAAGAATTCATCGCGCAGATTCTTGGAATGCAGGGTTTGCAGGACTCTTCCACATCGAGCAAATCCCTTCCTCATTCGTTGCAGGGCAACTCGTGAGACACCTCCCAGTTAGCCAGATGTTCAAACTGGAACATTCGGTTTTTCCAGTCCCTTCCTAAGGAGTTCTTTGATCTTTCTTTCAAACCAGTCATAACGCTTTGGTAGTATCCGGTGTTTTTTTCTAGCTAGAAATAATTCGTCATGGATTGGCACTATTAACGAGGCGACATAGAGCAATGATTGATGCTGGAAATGACGAACGGCCATTTCCGGCAATACCGTGAACCCAAGGCCTTCGGATACTGGGATCAATATCTGGTTTATCTGATTGATATAGCCTCTTTTTCTTAGCTTTTCCACGCTATGGAATTGCTCACCAAAATTGGCACTCAACAGACGGTCAGCATAATGAGCGCCATCAGGGTGATCAATAAAACCAACCTCTTCTAGAGTGTCAAAACTTAGGGACTGAGAAGCATAGTCACTTGGCAGAACAAGACACAGAGAGTCAAAGCCTAGCGGTTCATACTCCAATTCAGTCGAAGGAGAAGGTTGGGTTACAATGCCCAGATCTATTACATTTTTTAATATGCTCTGGATTATTCTCTCGTTTGGTGCTGCTTCAACGGCGACGATCAGTCCAGAATGAATTTTTTGTCTTTTCAGAAGATGTGGATATAGAAAGGTCGCCATTGCCCCCGAACAGGCAATACGGCATTCCCCTTTATGTGGGTCATCAAATCGCAATTCCCTGTACAGTTGATCTTCTTCTTGACTTCTCTTGCAACCAAACTGGTAGAGGATTTCCCCTTCTCGGGTCAACTCAAACCGCTTCCCAATCCGGTTCAACAAGGGAACCCCCACCTGTTCTTCCAGCTTTTTAATCTGCTGGCTAACGCCTGGCTGGGTCATATACAGCTTTTCGGCGGTTTGGGTGAAATGACCTACTTCAACCAAAGTGAGAAAGGTATGCAGCCATTGTTGGTTAATCATGGGAGTTGCCCTTTTGATAACGTAATATTATCATCTGCATAATATACGATAATTTTTCTTTTTCAACCCTTCGGGGTATAGTGGTTCAACGAAGAGAGATAAACCACATACCAAAGGAGTTGCTCATGTCGAATTCATATCCGCGTACATTCTCACATATCGGCATTTCGGTGCCGGATCTGGAGGCCGCAGTCAAATTTTATACCGAGGTGCTGGGTTGGTATCTGATTATGGAACCGACCGACGTTGTTGAGGACGATAGCGCTATTGGTGAAATGTGTACCGATGTTTTTGGGGCCGGATGGGAAAAATTTCGCATTGCCCACCTGTCAACAGGAGATCGCATCGGTGTCGAACTGTTTGAATTTAAGAACCAAACGAATCCAGAAGATAATTTCGAATACTGGAAAACCGGTATTTTCCATTTTTGTGTGCAAGACCCCAATGTCGAAGAGTTGGCCGACAAGATTGTCGCTGCTGGCGGTAAACGACGCATGAAGGCACCTCGCTACTACTACCCGGGGGAAAAGCCGTATCGCATGATCTATATGGAAGACCCGTTCGGCAACATCCTGGAAATCTACAGCCACAGTTATGAGCTGCATTACTCAAGTGGTGCATACAAATAAGCTTCTCATAAACCACTGTCTATCAGACGAAAAAAGCCCCCGATCACCGGACCGGGGGCTTTTCTTATGATGCGCCATATTTTGGACGATTCCAGGGGCGGCGGCTCGTGATGTTCTGATTCGCAGGGTAATGTTTGTTATCCATCATACTCTTTGTGGATCAAATATCGGTGACATAACTTATCGGACAGAAGTGACAACCTGCCTGATCCCACCGAAAGGCGTCTCCTTTTAAGGGAGAGGTCTTTCGGTGACCGGTTCTTTTCGGGCTCCGTCATTCCAGGTTGGCGTTGACGAATTCCCAGTTGATCAGATGGTCGAGGCAGGCTTGCAGAAAATCCTGACGGCGATTCTGGTAGTCGAGATAGTAGGCATGCTCCCAAACATCGACCACCAGCACCGGTTTGACCCCCTGGACCAGCGGCGTCTCGGCGTTGGCGCTTTGGACGATGGCCAGTTTCTCTCCCTTGAGGACTAACCAGGCCCAACCGCTGCCGAATTGAGTGACTCCGGCATTTCTGAAATCGGCGCAGAATTTCTCATAGCCACCCAGGTCGGCGTCGATTTTGGTGGCGATTTTGCCGCTCGGTTTGCCGCCACCGCCGGGTTTCAGGCATTTCCAGAAGAAGCTGTGGTTCCAGACTTGGGCTGCGTTGTTAAAGAGCCCCTTTCGAGCCGGATCTGCGGAAGCGGTCTTGATGATGGTTTCCAGATCCTTGCCGGCGAGGTCGGTTCCATCGATGAGCTTGTTGGTGTTGTCGACGTAGGCCTTGTGGTGCTTGCCGTGATGGAACTCGAAGGTTCGTGAGCTGATGTAGGGCTCCAGGGCGCTCTTGTCAAATGGTAGCTCGGGCAGGGTGATCGGCATGGAGGTCTCCTTCTCATGGGTTTTGGCAAATTAAGAATTCAATTTACCACGAAAAGTGCAATCTGCAAGTATCTCCAGGGGCTTGATAGTGGATCGCCGCTGGTTTTCTAGATAATCTCTGCCCGTCTTGAAAATCTCAAATATCACTCCCAAGAGAACACGAAAAGCCCTCGATCACCAGGTCGGGGGCTTCTTCCTGGAAACGCTATTTTTCAAGCAGGTCCGATCGTGCTATTTTCAACAGCCGAAAGCAGGGGGGCTAACCAACTGTTTTTTCGAGTCTTTCTGCTATCCATAATTTGATAATTGATTGCCTGGGAACACCAAGCCGTTGAGCTTCTTTATCAAGGGAGTGGATCATCCAGATCGGAAAGTCAACATTGACCCGTCTTTGTTCATGCTCCGGGCGACGAGCCTTGGAGAGATCGAGGTCATCAATAATGGATTGGCCGTCATCAAACTTTTTGTCAAAATCTTTAGCTTTCATAGAGTCCGATCTCCTCTGTCCGGGAACGCCTGACCGAGATGAGGCGAATGGTCTGATCTCGATAGGTGATGATTGCGGACCAGTGCTTACCGTCGATCTTGCCGATAACGAGATACCTCGGCTCATCGGTGGTTTTTGCTGGTATTTCCAGCAGGTCCGGGTCGTTCCACAAGTTTTGAGCGACGTCGAAATCGATGCCGTGTTTCGAGAAGTTCGAGAGACTTTTATTGGGGTCGAATTCGAATCGCATGGTATAAAAAATATACCTTTAAAGTGTCATTGTCAAGATCGTGGATTGCTCCAGTCTGGGAAGGGACCACTCCGAATAAAAAAAGCCCCAACCGGTTTTTACGGGTTGGGGGCTTTTTCCGATTATGCGCTGTTTTTTGGACACGGCCAGGATGTCGATACCAGGAGTCGGTTTAATGCCCAATATCGAGGGAGGCGCACTGGAATGGGGGTTGTGTGGGAGCTTGTTTGCCACAGGCACTCTGCAATTCAGCCAGCTTCTTGTGCCGGCCGTCGTGGGTGGCGACATCCTTGGCGAAATCCTCCATCGGTAGCCCGGCCTGCTCCGGGGGTCACTGCTGCCACTGATGCAGGGCGGTGAGGATGATGTCGAAATAGCCCGGCTCCCGCACGACTTCTTGATATCCCGGAACGGCTCCCACCCACTTGCCCAGCCGGACGTTGCGTTCCTGTGTGAGATAAAGGGTGGGCAATCCCATAAGCGCCGGTCCGTCCATGCCGGCAGTGGTCACGCCAATCTGGCCCACCAGGCCGTGGCGACATCTCAACTCTTCAAACAGTTGCAGTTGAGCTCGGCGCATGTCCGGCCCCTGGAAGAGCGGATCTTTCCAGCAAAGGGTCAGGTCCACTCCGCTTGGCGGAACAAGCTCTAGCGGAACAGCATCGCCGAAAAAGATGGGTGTGAGCCCGGCATTCAATACCCGTTCAGAAAGCTGACGCAACTCATCGAAACAGGTATTGCGCAGGGCGTCGTGGTCACCCGTTCGTACCCAAAGCAGTACCTTCTGTTCTGGAATCCCTCCCACATTGCCATCGATCCATGATCTTAAGGAAGCCGATGGCGATTCGTCTCCAAGGAACGCTGTGCGAAGGGTGCACTGTGCTCCTGGCGCGTCGGCGTGAAAAGCCTCGGCGATGATATGAGTCAGATGCTTGGGACTCGCCGGACGAGACCGATAGGGGCGAAGGGATCCTTCCAGCCCGGCATCGCGAAGGAATCGTCTGACTTGCAATTCCTGGGCAGCGCCAGGCCTGATCTGAATGGGAATGGCAGCTAGCCCGCTTTTCTCGCAACGAGCGTCGCGAGAAGGCGGAAAGTGCTGTAGATGCAAGGCGCGCCCGGACAAACGCTCGCAGGCATACTGGTCAGTCTGTCGAGAACGTTTGTCCGGGCGCAACGCAGCAGATAGAGTGCTTGCCGCCTTCGCAGTAGCTTGTTTGTGAGGAATGCGGGCTAACAGCGCCGCGGCAGCCAGGTACCAGCCTTCGCCAAAGGAAAAGCCGGGATCGGCATGGAAGGTGTAGGCGCGGTTGCGCTCTGTGACGATTTCCCTGGCGGCTTTTGCGGCAATGTCAGCCCTGTGGGCAATCGCTCTCGCCTTGGCCGTATCAAGTAGCCGGGCAAAACCTGCGGCCTCCACTGCCGCCTCCTCCGCCGTGCAAACGATCTGCTCGACGCGCTGCCAGCCGTCCTCGCAATCTTCCCATGTGGGCGCCCGCTGAGCTCCGCGAGAGAGCTGCCCGGCACCATAGCGCGCATCCTCTGCCCGGGCCGCCTGAGCCCGCAGCAACACCCATTGGAGCAAACCAACCTTACGGCTTTCCTCCATGTTGCCCAACAAAACAACCTGCTCCAGCCGGGATCGATAGTCATCGCGCACCCCGGGCAGATGCAGCGTTCCCTGCAGTGCCGTGGCTTCGGCCAGAAGAGTGGCGGCTATTTGTGTGAGTCCTTCAGAATCTGATTCGTAAGCTTGTAGCTTTGTCACAGGATTTTCTTCGACCATGTTTTCGGCGCCAGCGGCCCGTCGATTTCCAACTCCACATTGTGTAAAAAAGGGCGGGGTCCGCGAGATTTTATCCAGTCGATCATAACGGCCAATCCCTCTTC
>NZ_JBFHGD010000073.1:0-14267 GCF_041583255.1 Trichloromonas sp.
GCCAGTGCTGGGCGTTGAAACTGGTGGGCGCCTGTATCGCGGCATCCAGAAGCCTGGCCTCTTCTTCTTTGGTGAGACGGTGATTGGGATCAAAATGCTTGATCGCCCGACGCTGGTAGATGGCATCAAAGGTGTCCATAAGCTTTCTCCCTCGTATGGGTGTCCTTGGTTTGAACAAAGTATATAGCCGATCGGGGAAAAGTCCCGGCGACCGCCCCTTTCGGCCCGCAGCGCCCCCCGGCAATTGGAGCAGCCGGCGATGTCATTAGCCTGGCGGCAGCCAGCGCTCGGGCAGCTGCGTCCGCCAGCCGAGCCGCTCCACCACGCCGGCAAAGGTCGTATCCAGTGGTGCGCTGACCGCGATCAGCTGGCCTGTCCGCGGATGCGGAAACTCCACCTCGACTGCCGCCAGCAGCAGGCGCTGGCAGTCGAATTCCTCGCGAAAAAACCGATTGTGCCGCCCTTCACCATGCTTGGTGTCGCCGATGATGGGGTGGAACAGGTGCTTGAAGTGCCGGCGCAGCTGGTGCTTGCGGCCGGTGCGGGGATGGGCCTCGACCAGACTGTAACGGCTGCTGGGATAACGGCCGACGGGGCAGGGGAGTTCGACTTGGGCCAGCCGCCGAAATGCGGTGACCGCCGGCTGCGCCCCCTTGTCTTTGCTCGCCTGACGGTCACTGATCCGGTCCGGCTCCTCGACCAGCGGGTAGTCGATGAGCCCCTCTTCCGGGGCGATACCCCGCACTACGGCCAAATAGGTTTTTTTCACCATGCCGTCAGCAAAGGCAACGGACAGGGCCCGCGCGGCTTCTGGATTTAGGGCGAGCAGCAACACCCCGGATGTCGGTCGGTCGAGGCGGTGCACCGGGTACACCCATTGGCCGAGCTGATCCCGCACCAGCTGCAGGGCAAAGCGGGTTTCCCGCCGGTCGATCTCGCTGCGGTGGACCAACAGTCCGCTCGGCTTGTGGACCGCCACCAAATCATCGTCGCGATAAAGGATGTCCAGCGTTTCTGGACTGTCTGCCTGTTCTTCCAATGTCATCCATCACCTGTTTCACGGGGAGTGTTGCATGCCGGTCTCTGCCGGCGTATAGTGCGGCCATGACAGCGGCCCTCAAACTTCATCATCTGAGCAAAAGCTACGGCGGCACCCCCGTCGTCGACGACCTCTGCCTGGCCATCGAACCGGGCGAGATCTTCGGCCTGCTCGGCCCCAACGGCGCCGGCAAGAGCACCACCATCAACATGGCGGCCGGGGTCACCCGCATCGATCAGGGGACCATCGAGGTCTTCGGCCACGACAACCGCCGGGACTACCGGGTCACCAGGCGCCTGACCGGGGTCATGCACCAGGAGATCGTCACCGACAACTTTTTCACCATCGACCGGGCCCTGAAAATCCATTCCGGCTATTACGGCGTCGCCGACGACCCCAGCTGGCGAAGGATCCTGGTCGACCGGCTCGACCTCGGCCCCCACCTGCACAAGCCGATGAATAAGCTATCCGGCGGCCTCAAGCGCCGCTTCATGGTCGCCAAGGCGCTGATCCACCGGCCGCGCCTGCTGATCCTCGACGAACCGACCGCCGGCGTCGATGTCGAACTTCGCCGCAGCCTGTGGGAGTTCGTCCGCGAAATCAACCGCGCCGGCACGACCGTGCTGCTGACCACCCATTACCTCGAAGAGGCCGAGCAGATGTGCGACCGCATTGCGATCATGGGGCAGGGCCGCCTGATCGCCCTGGAAACCACCTCGGCGCTCCTCGCTCACATCGCCAGCCGCCAGTGGCGCCTGCGCCTGAGCGTCCCGCTGACCCGGTTGCCGGCCGGCCTGGACGATTTCAACGGCAGACTGGAAGAGGGGGGGACGGTGCTCCGGCTGACCCTGGCCGAGCAGGATAGGCCAGCCGAACTGCTGGCCCGCCTGCAGCAGCTCGACATCGTCTTTACCGACCTGGAAACCCGCAAGGCGGGCCTGGAAGAGGTTTTCCTCGAACTGACCGGCATGAACCGGCGACCGGAAGCAGCCCATGCAACCAGAACCCGCTGAGGTAACTGTGGCTGGCCGCTGGCTGCCCTTTTATACCCTGTTCAAAAAAGAGGTGCTGCGCTTTTTGCGCGTCTCCATCCAGACCCTGCTGACCCCGATCATCACCGCCTCCCTGTACCTCTTTGTCTTCGGCGCCACCCTCGGCGAGCGCATTTCGGTGATCGATGAGTTCAGCTACGCCCAGTTCGTGATCCCCGGCCTGATTCTCATGGGGGTGATCTCCAACTCCTTCGCCAACACCTCGTCGTCCCTCTTCATGTCCCGCTACCTCGGCAACATCGTCGACCTGCTGGTCACACCGATCAGTCCGCCGCAGTTCATCCTCGCCTACACCCTGGCGGCCATGCTCAGGGGCTTGCTGGTCGGCCTGACCGTCACCCTGATATCGACCGGGTTCGCCACGCTGCCCTTTGCCAACCCGCTGCTGGCGCTGCTCATGGCCTGCCTGGCAAGCGTCCTGTTCGCCCAGTTCGGCCTGATCGCGGCCATCTACGCCAATTCCTTCGACGCCTTGTCGATGTACAACAATTTCGTCATCCTGCCCCTCATTTACCTCGGCGGGGTCTTTTACCCGATCGGCATCCTGCCGCCATTCTGGGAGCGCCTCTCCTACGGCAACCCGCTTTTCTATCTTATCGACGGCTTCCGCCACGCCCTGCTCGGCGTCGGCGAAACCCCGCTGCCGCTCTCCCTCGGAATCACCGCTGCTTTGGCCCTGACCCTGTTCTGTTGGGCCTTCCGGCTGATCAGCCGGGGCTACCGATTGATGAGTTGACGCCATGAGCCGGCCGCAGCCGAAAACACGACTAAAATGACCTGTTGTCCTTGATGCAAAGTCTACTCTGAACGGGTTGAGAGCAGCAACACGAACTGCCCGTGTTCTGGCTTTTCGAATCTTACCGCGTCGCCTCCTTAACGTCTTCGTGCAATTTTGATGGCAAGATATTTTATTGCTGATGCCTGTCGTAAATTTCCATAAAAAAACGGCAGCCGCTCCCGCGAATGCCGATTCAATGCTAGCTGGTCCCTTCGGTTATGGCCGAGGACTCAAACGTCGCCGACCTGATAAAGGATCGAAGTTTCCACCTCCCGGCCCTCCTTCTGAGCCATGCTCTGAATAAGCAACTGGCCGCCGTAGGCCGCGGTCTTGGTGACCAGGCTTTCGGCCCGTTCGCCCTGGCGCTTCTTGAATGCATCGATGATTTTCCGATGTTCCTGCACCGAGATTTCCATGCGCCCCGGCAGCGATAAAGAGGCCATTCGCAGCCGATTGAATTTCAGCAGCAGCTGGCTGATCAACTCAAGCAGCTTTTCATTTCCGGCCGCCCTGATGAAGCATTCATGGAAATCGTTGTGGACCCGGAAGAAATTTTTCACGTCGCCTTCCCGGGCCAACTTTTCGAGGCGTTCGTTGATCCCTTCGAGCCGCTCGATATCTTTTTCGGTCATTTTTTCCGCGGCCATCCGGGCCGCGTACCCCTCAAGAATACTTTTGATGGCGTAAAACTCTTCGACATCCCGCTCAGAAAGGGATGCGACCACTGCGCCCTTGCGCGGGATAACCGTCAGGTAGCCTTCGGACTCGAGCTGCCTGAATGCCTCGCGGATCGGTGTCCGGCTGATGCCGAAGCGTTCTGCCAGTTCAGGCTCAGCCACCTTCTCGCCGGGCTTGAGAGCTCCCTTGAGGATTGCCTCACGGATTGTCTCGAGAATCTTCTCGCGCAGGGTAAGATGGCTGTCGACTAGTTTCTTTCTCACTGCAATCCTCCACCACCATTGTTGTATACGTCATTGCATTGCTGCAAATTGTATACAGTATACATCGCATGTCAAGCTTTTTTAACATGTCGATATCATGCAACTCTCTATATCTCCTCGCCTTTTGGCCTATCTGCCGATATTATCCGCGGATTCCCCCAACTCGGTGTTGTATGGATTCTGTTCGACATCTCAAATTTGCCATATTTATCCTCTTCGCCGTCATCGGCTTCAGCACCTTCGGCTATTTCTTTGATTCCCTGTATATGACCGTCATCGCCCTGGCGACGGTCGGCTTCAAAGAGGTGCACGAACTCTCCCGACGAGGGGAGGGCGTTCACCCTGCGGCTGATTTTCTGCGCCGGTATCATCGCCTATGCAATCGGCAGCCTGATCCGGTTTTACCGTCGAAAGGGAACTGCGCACGCTTCTCGGTCCTCCATCTCCTTCGTCGTCGAGGAAAAAGATACGGAAAATACCTATATCACTCTGACCGCCCCCGACCTTTTCACCCTGCCGGGCCGGATCAACCAAGTTGATATCCCCGATCACCGGCATCGCACACGCAGTTCTGGGCCCGTCGCAGGTCGATTTTATCTAAATTTCCACCGTCGGCCACAATTTCGAATTGCCCCTGGAAAAATTTGCCTCCGGGGCATTGGTCGGTAACTGACGACTGCACGTCATCCTTGACCTTTTATCCCGTGCATGTTAGAAACTGGTCATACCAATGCAATCATGGAGTAATGGCGTGACCACTTTATTCAAGCCGATAAAGCCTAAAAAAATCTCCGAAGAAATTGTTGAACAGATCAAGGCGCTGATTTCCCAGGGCCAGCTCAAGCCTGGAGAACGTGTCCCCTCGGAGCGCGACCTGGCCGCCATGCTCGGCGTCAGCCGGCCATCCGTCCGGGAAGCGATCATGGTGCTCGAAGCTATGGGTCTGGTCGAATCGCGGCAGGGCGGGGGGACCTACGTCCGCTCCCTGACCGAACATTCGATCGCCGACCCCCTGACTGGCATGATGGCCAACAACACCCGGCTGCTGCATGACCTCTCCGAGGTGCGCATCGGGCTGGAAAGCTGGTCCGCCTACCTGGCCGCCCAGAATGCCACCGACGAAGAAATTGCCGAGATGAGCGGACTGCTCGAAGAAATGCGCCGGCTGGCCCCTACCGGAGGCTGGCCTGCCGACGTCGATACCCGCTTTCACTACGCCATCACCAGCGCCAGCCACAACACCATTCAGGTGCATGTTCTGAATACCATTCACTCGCTTTTCAAGGCCACCATCGAAGTCGCCCTGTTTGAATTCTACCGCCGTGAAGGCTACGCCCAGATCCTGCTGGCCCAGCACGAAGCGATCATCAGCGCCATTTCGGCCCGCGACCCGGACCTGGCCCGGCAAAAAATGATCGATCACCTCTCGATCGTCAAGCAGAAGATGTCCGAATTTCTGATCAAGCCAGCCAACGCCTGAACGATATCTGCCAGTACAACAAAAGGGCGACCCATGCGGGTCGCCCTTTTGTTGTTGAACATTTGCGAATTAAATCAATCAGCGAGCCTTGCGGCCAGCCACCTGGATACGGATCAGGGCCCGATCCAGAGCCGCCTGCATAACCATAAAGTCCTTGTCTTCGGAAGCGAGCTTCTTGAGAGCCTCCTCGGCTCGACCCAGGGCAGCCTTGGCCCGCTCGAGGTCAATCTCGTCAGCAGGTTCGGCGGTTTCCACCAGAACCGTGACCTTGTCATTTTCAACTTCCACATAGCCCCAGTTCACGGCCAGGTGAAAGTTTTCGCCTCCCTTGCGGTATGACAACTCACCGATTTTGAGCGTGGTCAGCATCGGTGTGTGCCCAGGAAGAATACCGAATTCACCCAGAGTACCTGGTGCGGTGACTTCGTCCACTTCCTCGGACAGCGCCTTTTTATAGGGAGTGACTAATTCGAGTATGAGCTTTTCTGCCATTACGAACGTCCTTTACCGGATTGGCGGGGCCATTGGCCCCGCCGCTGCATCTTTTATCAGGCCGCCAGCTTCTTGGCCTTTTCGAGGGCTTCTTCGATGGTGCCAACCAGGTAGAAGGCCTGCTCGGGAATGTCGTCGTACTTGCCGGCGACGATTTCCTGGAACCCCTTGATGGTATCCTTGAGCTCGACATATTTGCCGGGTGAACCGGTAAATACTTCGGCCACGTGGAACGGCTGGGACAGGAAGCGCTGAATCTTGCGGGCGCGGGCAACGACCAGCTTATCTTCTTCTGACAGTTCGTCCATACCAAGGATGGCGATGATGTCCTGCAGGTCCTTGTAGCGCTGCAGCACGTACTGAACCTCGCGAGCGATCTTGTAGTGCTCTTCACCGACCACCTGGGGGTCAAGGATACGGCTGGAAGAGTCGAGGGGGTCAACCGCCGGGTAGATGCCGAGCTCGGCGATCTGGCGGGAGAGAACCGTGGTCGCGTCGAGGTGAGCAAACGCGGTCGCCGGTGCGGGGTCGGTCAGGTCGTCGGCAGGAACATAGATGGCCTGAACCGAAGTGATCGAGCCCTTGTTGGTGGTGGTGATCCGCTCCTGCAGCTCGCCCATCTCGGTGGAGAGGGTCGGCTGGTAGCCAACGGCGGAGGGAATACGGCCGAGAAGGGCCGAAACCTCAGAACCCGCCTGGGTGAAGCGGAAGATGTTGTCAACGAAGAGCAGAACGTCCTGACCTTCTTCGTCACGGAAATATTCGGCAACGGTCAGAGCCGAAAGTGCAACACGGGCACGAGCACCCGGGGGCTCGTTCATCTGACCGTAGATCAGGGCTGCCTTGTCAAGAACGCCCGATTCCTTCATTTCATGCCAGAGGTCGTTCCCCTCACGGGTACGCTCACCAACACCGGCGAAAACGGAGAAACCGCCGTGCTGCTTGGCGATGTTATGGATCAGCTCCATAATCAGAACGGTCTTGCCAACGCCGGCGCCACCGAAGAGTCCGATTTTACCGCCACGAGCATAAGGGGCAAGGAGGTCAACGACTTTGATCCCCGTTTCAAAGGCTTCGACCTTGGTTGACTGGTCGACGAACTCGGGGGTAGGGCGGTGAATTTCCCATTCCAGCTCGGTTTTGACCGGACCGGCTTCGTCGACGGGCTCGCCGACGACGTTAAGGATGCGGCCGAGGGTTCCACGACCGACCGGCATCATGATCTGCTTGCCGGTATCAAGAACCTCCTGGCCGCGGACCAAACCGTCGGTCGAATCCATGGCGATAGCGCGCACGGTATTTTGACCAAGGTGCTGGGCTACTTCGACAACCAGATTCCACTCGGCATCACCGAGGGCAGGGTTGGTTACCTTGAGCGCGTGATAAATTTCCGGAAGCTTACCGGCCTCGAATTCCACGTCGATGACGGGACCGATAACCTGGGTGATTTTTCCTTTATTCATGATGAACCGTTCCTCCTTTTTCCCACCCTGACAGGTGCGAAGCATCGTTCAGATTAATTCTTTATCGATTCAGCTCCGGAAATTATCTCCATGAGCTCTGTAGTGATGGCGGCCTGGCGTGCACGGTTGTACTTGAGCGTCAGCTTGCCGATCATTTCTTTGGCATTCTTACTGGCGCTGTCCATAGCACTCATACGTGCACCGTATTCAGAGGCAACCGATTCAAGCAGACTGCGGAAAATCTGGACCTCAACATTTTTGGGCAGCAACTGCTCGAGAACCTCACCACGGTTCGGTTCATACAGATGCTGAACCAGCTGAATCCCGTCCTCAACCGGCTTCGGAACGATCGGTAACAACTGACCTACCGTCACCACCTGAGTCACGGCGCTACGGAAAGCGTTATAGATCATGTAAACCGCGTCATACTGTTCCGAGGCATAGCCTTCCACGATTTCCTGACCGAGAAGCGAAGCGGTACTGTAGGAAACAGTGGCGTTTATATTTTCATAAACCTTGGCGATATTCAGTCCACTACGGGTTTTGAGATATTCTTTGCCCTTACGACCAATAATCATCAGGTCGTAGGCTTCGAATTCATTCTCGTTTTTCCGAACGAAACGTTCAGCAGCCTTGCATATGTTGGCATTAAAACCACCGCAGAGCCCACGATCAGCGGTCATCACGACCACCAGCGCCCGTTTTTTACCCCGTGGCTGGAGGAGCGGATGAGCCTCAGCATCTTCCCGTCCCGCCAGACTGGAAATAACCTCCAGCATCTTGTCGGCATAGGGGCGCGATGCGACCACCGCCTCCTGGGCACGCCGCAGCTTGGCTGCGGAGACCATCTTCATGGCCTTGGTGATCTGCTGCGTGTTCTTGACCGAGACGATCCGTTTTTTTATGTCCTTCAGATTTGCCATCTGTCTAAACCTTTAGCTTGGCGATTAATTACGCTACGAACTGCCCCTTGAACTCGTCGAGAGCGGTCTTGATGCGACCTTCGAGATCAGCGTCGATGGCTTTTTTAACACCAAGGTCAGTCAACAGTTGAGCATGGCTGGCCTCGAGGAACGTAAGCAGTTCCCGCTCGTAACGCTGTACGGAAGTAGCCGGATACTCGTCAACATAGCCATTGTTGGCGGCGTAGATGGCCAGAACCTGGTTGGCCACCGGCAGCGGCTGATACTGCCCCTGCTTGAGGATTTCGACCAGACGGGCACCACGGTTGAGCTGACGCTGGGTCGCGGCATCGAGATCGGAGCCAAACTGTGCAAAAGCGGCCATTTCACGATACTGGGCCAGGGCCAGACGGAGGGTACCGGCAACCTGCTTCATGGCCTTGACCTGAGCACTACCGCCGACACGGGATACCGACAGACCGACGTTGATGGCCGGACGAACACCGGAAAAGAACAGGTCGGTTTCAAGGAAGATCTGACCATCGGTGATCGAAATAACGTTGGTCGGAATATACGCGGAAACGTCACCCGCCTGGGTTTCGATGATCGGCAGTGCGGTCAGAGACCCCGCTCCCAGGTCATCGTTCAGCTTGGCGGCCCGCTCGAGCAGGCGGCTATGCAGGTAGAAAACGTCACCCGGGTAAGCTTCGCGTCCTGGCGGACGACGGAGCAACAGGGACAGCTGACGGTAAGCGACGGCCTGCTTGGAAAGATCGTCGTAGATGATCAGGGCGTGCTTGCCGCTGTCGCGGAAGAACTCGCCCATGGTGACCCCGGTGTAGGGTGAGATGAACTGCAGGGGAGCCGGGTCGGAAGCAGTAGCGGCAACCACGATGGTGTAGTCCATGGCACCATGCTGCTTGAGCTTGTCGACAACCTGGGCAACCGTAGAACGCTTCTGACCAATGGCGACGTAGATACAGACAACGCCATTGCCTTTCTGGTTGATGATGGTGTCGAGTGCAACAGCGGTCTTACCCGTCTGACGGTCACCGATAATCAGCTCGCGCTGGCCGCGGCCGATCGGAACCATCGCGTCAATAGCCTTGAGGCCGGTCTGCATCGGCTCATGGACCGACTTACGGGCAACGATGCCGGGAGCCTTGATTTCGACCTGGCGATAATCCTTGGAATCAATTTCGCCCTTGCCGTCGATATGGATACCGATACCATTAACGACACGGCCAATCAGGGCCTCGCCAACCGGAACCTGAACAATGCGTTCGGTCCGCTTGACAGTGTCGCCTTCCTTGATGTGGTGCCCCTCGCCAAGAATGGCGGCGCCGACATTGTCCTCTTCAAGATTGAGAACCATGCCCATGATCCCGCCGGGGAACTCGAGCAGTTCGCCTGCCATGGCCTTATCCAGACCATGAATGCGGGCAATACCGTCGCCAACGGAGATGATGGTACCCGTCTCGCTGACCTCGACCTCGCGGCCAAAGTTTTCAATCTGCTTCTTGATTATCGCGCTGATTTCTTCTGCCTTGATTTCCATTGACCTTCTCACCCCTTCTTTAATGTATCTTCAATCCGTTTCAGCTGAGTTCTGATGCTGCCGTCAAAGATCTTGCCGCCAACGTTGGCCTGTAGTCCACCGATCAGGGAAGCATCGACGCTGACGGTCAGCTCGATCTTTTTTCCCGTCTTTTCTTCAAGCCCGGCCCCGATCGCTTTTTTCTGGGTCTGATTCAGCTTGGATGCCGAAACGATGTGAGCCCGCAGAACCCCCGAAAGCTCATCGGCAAAGCCCTTGTACTGCGCCTCGATCTGCGGCAGATACTTGAGGCGACCCTTGGCCAGAAGAAGGCCGAGAAAACGCTTCATTCCGTCGGACAGGCTCATGGAATCGCCCAATTCGGTCAAAACAGCCGACTTCTTCTCCATGGGAAAAGAGGGGCTCTCCAGAATCAGGCGAAGGAAGTCCTCAGAGGCGAACAGAGACTTGACGCCGGCCAGTTCCTGGCCGTAAGCCTCCACCATTTGCTGCTCAGAGCCCAATGCTACCAGGGCCCTGGCATATCTTTTGGTAACTGCGCTGACGCTCAATGTAGTTCTCCCACCTTCTGCATGTATTCATCCACCAAGCGGCTCTGGTCCTGGCTGGTGAAATTTTTCTTGAGGATATCTTCGGCGATTTCGATGGCCATGGCCGTCGCTTCGCGGCGCAACAGGGCGCGGGCGTTGGAAATTTCCCGGGCGGCCGACTTTTTCGCTTCGTCTTCTATTTTCTGCGCCATTTCGTTGGCGTTGGCGAGAATCTTCTCCCGCTCCAGCAAACCTTCACGCTTGATGGCCTCGTAAATCTCATCGATCTCGGCCGAGGCGAGGTTCAGCTTACCATCATACTCGGCAAACTTGGCTTCTGCCTTCTCCTGGGAAACCTTGGCTTCCTCAAGAGCCTTTTCGATCCCCTCACGGCGGCCGGAAAGGCCCTTGCGGATCGGCTTGGTGACGAAGTAGGCCAGCAGGCCGAAGGTCACGGCGAAGTTAAAACACCGGTAAAGAAAGTCGGTCAGCAGTACACCGCTGTCGGCATGGTGGCCACTTTCACCGCCCGCGGCAATGGCTGAGGCCGCAATTCCGACCAGCAGGATGCCGGTAGCGACAGAGACAAGCTTCTTGTTCATGCGAAAACCCCTGACGTTCATTTACAGAGCCCTCCCCAAAACCTTGGAGGCGATTTGACTAGCCAGGCCCTCGGTTTCCTTCTTCAGTGCCTTGGCTGCCGCGTCGGCTTCACCGGCCACCTTGCTCTTGATTTCCTGCAGCTGAGCAGTCGCCTTCGCCTGGGCCTTGCCGAGAATCTCCGCTTCTTCTCCTGCGGCAGCCTTGCGCATTTCAGCCCGCTCCTCGTTGCCTTTGAGCTTGGCCGCCTGAAGCTGTTCCTGGTAGCGCTCCATCTTTTCGTTGATCTGGGCCTCGAGCTCTTTCGCCTTGGCGTAGGAACCGTCAATGGTTTCCCGACGACGATTCAGGATGCCGCGCAGGGGACGGTACAGGAGGAAGTTCAGAACCGCCATCAACACGAAAAAGTTGGCAAACTGAATCCAAATTGTCCAATCGACTTCAATCACTACACACCTCTTGAATTAACTGGCTGTCAGACTTTGGGAAATTGCGCTGCTTAATGCATACTGTATACAACCTGCCGGCAATTAAAACGCCAATTGGACGGCAAGCAAAACAGGGCATTGCTATCACAGACGACACCCTGCTGTCAAGTAGCTTTTCCCGATCTGGCGCGGAACGGTGGCCATTTTTCGCTAAAAATGGCCAAACTCACCTAATCGCTGTCGGCTTGCCGTTTTGCCGTCTGGCCCATGGCCAGGGTACCATTCAGAATGACCCCCTCTTCGACGATCAGCAGCGGCGTCTCGAGACAGCCCTCCAGCTGCGCAGGGGACCTCAATTCAACCTTGCTGGTTGCCTTGATGTTTCCCTTAAAGCGCCCGCTTATGATCAGCGTCCCAACCGTCACCTCGGCCTGAATATCTGCCGTCTGGCCAATGATCAGGGTGTCCTTGGACATGATCTCGCCGCGGAACACCCCATCAATCCGCACGATTTCATCAAACAGCAACTTTCCTTCAAACTGGCTTCCTGGGCCGAGAAAGGCCTTGATGTCGCTTTTCTCGACGGGAGTTTCCTTGCGCATGAGTTGCTTATCCTTCCTTTTGATCATTATCCGTCAATCCCTTCAGGAAACCCCCAACTGCTCCAGCAGACGATCGAGTTCGGCGGCGGAAAAATAGGATATTTCGATCTTCCCCCCCTTGCCCTTGGCGGCGATCCGGACCTGGGTACCCAGGGCCTTCTTTAATTCGCCTTCGAGATGCTGCAACTGGGGGTCGCTTTCCCGTTTCTTACTGGTCTTTGAAGTCAGTCCGAAGCTCTTGATTTTCTTGACGAGGGCCTCGGTTTCGCGCACCGAATAGCGTTTCTGCACCACCTGGTCGCGAGCCTCGAGCAGATCTTCATTGCTGTCGAGAGCCAGCAGGGCGCGGGCATGTCCCATGCTCAGACGGGCCAGCATGACATCTTCACGCACCTTCTCGGGCAGACGCAGGAGCCGCAGGGAATTTGCCACGGTCGAACGGTCCTTGCCGACCCGTTTCGCCATCTCTTCCTGGGAAAATTCGAAATTCTCCATCAGGTTGCGGTAGGCCTCGGCCTCTTCGATCGGGTTGAGGTCTTCACGCTGGATATTTTCGATCAGCGCCATTTCCAGGGCCCAGTCCTCGGAAACATCCTGGATGACAACCGGTACTTCGCGCAGTCCGGCTTTCTGGGAAGCCCGCCAGCGCCGTTCGCCGGCAATGATCTGATAATGATCATCGACCTGACGTACGACCAGCGGCTGAATCACCCCTTTTTCCCTGATCGATGCGACCAGTTCGGCCATTTTCTCGTCGTTGAAAGTTTTCCGCGGCTGACTGCTGTGTGGGCGTAACTCCTCAATAGGACAGAGGAAATACTTTCGGCCTTCATGGCTGGCCGAGTTCAAGAGTGCTCCGATGCCCTTGCCCAGGGCGGGTCGTTTTGCCATATCAATGTCCTGCTTCGATGATTTCCTTGGCCAGTTCCAGATAAGCGACTGCGCCACGGGAGGAGATGTCATAAAGAAGAACCGGAAGCCCGTGACTCGGCGCTTCCGAGAGGCGTACATTGCGGGGGATTACCGAGGAAAAGACCTGGTCGCCGAAGTGGGCGCGGATCTCCTCGCTGACCTGATGTGAAAGGTTATTGCGACCGTCAAACATGGTCAGCAGAATCCCCAAAATTTTCAATGCCGGGTTCAGCTGCTTCTGGATCAGCCGAATGGTCTGCATCAAATGACTGAGGCCTTCCATCGCGTAAAACTCGCACTGCAGCGGTATTAAAACCGAATCGGCCGCGGTCAGAGCGTTGACCGTCAGCAGCCCGAGGGAAGGGGGACAGTCAATAATGATATAATCGTAATCTTCACGGATTTCATTGAGCACCCCCTGCAGTTTGCACTCGCGGGCAAAGGCGGTGACCAGTTCGATTTCGGCGCCGATCAGATCGGTATTGGACGGTAGAATGTCAAGATGATCGAGATGGGAACGAACCCGGACATCCCGGATGGAGGCGTCGCCGAGCAGGGCGCTGTAGACGGTGAGTTCCTGCTTGCGCTTATCGAGACCGAATCCGCTGCAGGCGTTGGCCTGCGGATCCATGTCGACCAGCAGAGTGCGCTTTTCCGCTGCCGCCAGAGACGCAGCCAGATTGACGGAGGTCGTCGTTTTGCCAACTCCGCCTTTCTGATTGGCGACAGCAACTATCTGGGCCATAAAACCTGATCTCCTTAAACCTGCGTCGGGTCGGAAAGAGTAACATAACCCCCTTATTCCTCAAAGAAAAAAAGGAAAAACAGGCCAAGGGTTAAGCTTCATCAAACATATAGGGGGCGGCTTCCCTGGTGGGCACCAGATGTAGTGGAATAAAACCGATAAAAGAATCAGACCTTGCGGAGGGAGATCAAGAGACGCTCCGCCCCGGAGGCAGGAAGGGTTATTCGTTCGACCCCCTCACTCCTTAGCCCCAGGCCGGCCAACAGGCCGGAGCCCTGCAGCAGCTCCCTGTCCCCCTCCGGACCCTTCATGGCAACCAGCCTCCCGCCTTCGGCCAGACAGGGGAGGGTCAAGCGGACAAAATCATCGAGCGAGGCAAAAGCCCGCGAGACGATTACATCAAACCCCTGGCCGAACCCCTCCCAATCGGGCACATCCTCTATACGCATATGCAGGGGGATGCAATCGGTCAATCCCAACTGGCGAACAACGTGCCGCTGAAAGTTGATCTTCTTGGCCACAGCATCCACGGAGACGAGCCGTAAAGAATTGCAGGCGATTTTCAGCGGCAGCCCAGGAAAACCACCCCCCGAACCGACGTCCAGAACCCGCTCCCGTCCGGACAGCAAAGGCAGCAGCGCCAGGGAATCGACGATATGCTTTTCGACCACCTCGTCCATTCGGGTGATCGCGGTCAGGTTGACCCGCCGGTTCCAACGCAGCAGTTCTTCGCCCAACCACAGCA
>NZ_JBFHGD010000074.1:0-14243 GCF_041583255.1 Trichloromonas sp.
ACCGCCGCCAGTCAACGCAAACGCCCGGGGCCCGAAGCAATTGCTTCGGGCCCCGGGCGTTTCAGCGATCAAACCATCCCGACGGACAGGCTCCGCGAAAAAGCCCGACGCCTGACCTGCAAAAAAAATGCGCCGGGAATGAGAGTTCCCGGCGCCAGGAGAGAAGGATGACTCCTTCTTTGGGACCTGAAGTAAGGGGAACAGGCCTTTGGTGAAGCCTGTTCCCGCTTCGTTCTACTCAGGGTTGCCAGATTTTCAGCAGCGCTTCGGCCATCTCGGCCGGCGAGTCGGCGACACTGATGCCGCATTCGCGCAGGTAGGCCTTCTTGCTGCCCGCATCCCCTTTACCGCCGGAGATGATGGCCCCGGCATGCCCCATGCGCTTGCCGGCCGGCGCCGTCGCGCCGGCGATGAAGGCGGCGACCGGCTTGGTCATGTGGTTCTTCACGTAGTCGGCGGCCTGCTCTTCGGCGTCGCCGCCGATCTCGCCGATCATGATCACGGATTCGGTGCCGGGATCGGCTTCGAACATCTTCAGCACCTCGAGGTGACTGGTGCCGTTGACCGGGTCACCACCGATGCCGACGCAGGTGCTCTGGCCGATGCCGCGGGTGGTCAGTTGCCAGACCGCTTCATAGGTGAGGGTACCAGAGCGGGAGACCACGCCGACCGGGCCGGGCGTGTGAATGTAACCGGGCATGATGCCGATCTTGCACTGGCCGGGGGTAATGACGCCGGGACAGTTGGGACCGATAAGGCGACTGTTTTTCCCCTGCATATACTGCTTGACCTTGACCATGTCGAGCACCGGAACGCCCTCGGTGATGCAGATAACCAGCTCGATGCCGGCGTCGACCGCTTCCATGATGGCGTCGGCGCTGCCGACCGGCGGAACATAAATAACCGAGGCGTTGGCGCCGGTGGCCTTAACCGCCTGTTCCACGGTATCGAAGACCGGGAAGCCGTCGATGCTGCTGCCGCCCTTGCCGGGGGTGACCCCGCCGACCATCAGGGTGCCGTACTCGCGGGCTCCCTGGGCATGAAAAAGGCCGGTGGCGCCGGTGATCCCCTGGGTAATGACCTTGGTATTTTTATCGACCAGAATACTCATCGCGAACTCTCCTTAAGCGCCGACAGCATGAACGATTTTCTGAGCGGCATCGGCCATGCCGTCGGCGGCGATAATATTGAGCCCCGACTCGGCCAAAAGCTGCTTGCCCTTCTCGACGTTGGTCCCTTCGAGACGCACCACCAGCGGCACCTTGACCCCGACCTGTTTGGCGGCCTCGATAACCCCGGTGGCAATGACGTCGCACTTCATGATACCGCCGAAGATGTTGACCAGAATCCCCTTGACCTTGGGATCGGAGAGGATGAGCTTGAACGCCTCGGTAACTCGCTCGATGGTGGCTCCGCCCCCGACATCAAGGAAGTTGGCCGGGTCGCCGCCATAGTGCTTGATGATGTCCATGGTCGCCATGGCCAGTCCGGCGCCGTTAACCATGCAGCCGATGTTGCCGTCGAGGGCGATGTAGGAGAGGTCGTACTGGGAGGCTTCGATTTCGTTGTGATCCTCCTCGTCGTAGTCGCGCATGTCGCGGATCAGACGATGGCGAAACAGAGCGTTGTCATCGAAGTTGAGCTTGGCATCGATACACAGCAGATTCCCCTCCTTGGTCAGCACCAGAGGATTGATCTCGAGCAGCGAGCAGTCCGATTCGACAAACGCCTTGTAAAGATTCATCAGCAGCGGCACCGCCTGCTTGACCTGGTCGATGCCGAAGCCGAGCTTGAAGGCGACCTTGCGGGCCTGAAACGGGGTCAGCCCGGCCAGCGGGTCGATCGGCTCGAAGAAAAGTTTTTCCGGGGTCTTGGCGGCGACCTCCTCGATGTCCATCCCCCCCTCGGCCGAAGCCATCAGGGTGACCTTCGAAGTGCCCCGGTCAACCAGCAGCGAAAGGTAGAATTCGGAGGCGATGTTGCACCCCTGCTCGACCAGCACCCGCTTGACGTGTTTGCCTTCCGGACCGGTCTGATGGGTCACCAGGGTCATGCCGAGAATCTCACGGGCCAATTGCTTGACCTCGTCGGGGGTCTTGGCGATCTTCACTCCGCCCCCCTTGCCGCGGCCGCCGGCATGGATCTGCGCCTTGACCACACAGACACCGCCGCCGAGGCGCTTGGCCCAGTCACGGGCTGAGTTGCTGTTGTAAATCACGTGCCCCTCGGGAACGGGTACGCCATACTTTTTCAGAATTTCCTTGGCCTGATACTCATGAATGTTCATGTCTTCCTCTTCTGGGGTCTGGAATTACAACCATTCCGGTTTTCGAGCACAACCGTTCCAACCTGTCCACAAAACCGCACAATCCAGGCAGCCTTGCCTGAGATATATTCAGCAGCAATAACAATTCAATACACTCACTCAACAGTGGACACTTGGCCCGACCACTTAAACTCGCCCCCAAGAGCACGACAACATATCGATCCATTGAAGAAAACAGCGTATACGCCAAAACATACTTACCTATCCACGAAATAAATGTCAAGTGGTCTGACCACATTATTTTTTATCTTAAATAAAATAACCATCTAGCAACCTGACCTTCAGGCCAACCCGGACAACCTCCAACGCAAAAAGGCCCGGCGATAGCCGGGCCTTTAAGTGCTGCTCGAATCGATGTCAATGGTTCACTTTTCCGTCAGTGCCTCGAGCATCGCCTCCCCCATGCGGGTCGGACTGGAGGAGACCACCACGCCGCAATCCTGCAGACAGCGGATCTTGTCTTCGGCCTTGCCCTTGCCGCCGGTGACAATCGCACCGGCATGCCCCATGCGCTTGCCGGGAGGGGCGGTCACACCGGCAATGAAGGCGGCGACCGGCTTCTTCATGTTGTCCCGGATCCACAGGGCCGCCTCCTCCTCGGCGCCGCCGCCGATCTCCCCGATCATGAAGACCGCCTCGGTATCGGGATCGTCGTTGAACATCTTGATGACGTCGATGAACTTCATGCCGATGATCGGGTCGCCGCCGATGCCGACGCAGGTCGACTGGCCGAGGCCGGCGTCGGACAGCTGCTTGACCGCCTCGTAGGTGAGGGTGCCGCTGCGGGAAACGACACCGATCTTCCCCGGCTTGTGGATATAGCCGGGCATGATGCCGACCTTGCACACGCCGGGGGTGATCAGGCCGGGGCAGTTGGGGCCGATCAAGCGGGTCTTGCTCTGCTCGACGATCCGCTTGGCCATGACCATGTCGCGTACCGGCACCCCTTCGGTGATGCAGACCGCCAGCTCAATGCCGGCTTCGGCCGCCTCCAGAATGGCGTCGGCCGCCCCCGGCGGCGGTACGAAAATCATCGACACGTTGGCACGGGTGATGCGCAGCGCCTCTTCCATCGAGTCGAAGACCGGGATGCCGTCGACGTGAACGCCGCCCTTGCCCGGAGTGACCCCGGCGACGATATTGGTGCCGTACTCCCGGCACTGCCGGGTATGAAACAGGCCGGTCTTGCCGGTAATCCCCTGAACGACGATGCGACTCTCTTTATTGAGCAGTATGGACATGTCTGATATCTCCCTGAAGACCGTTGCAGATGCGGGGTTTTATTCGGCGGCCTGGACGACCATCCTGACGATGGCTGCGGCGCCTTCGCCGAGAAAATCGACACACTGGACGTTGAGCCCCGAATCGAGCAGCAGCTGTTTGCCTTCTTCGACCTGGGAGCCGTCCATACGGACCACGATCGGCAGGGTGCAATGCACCTCGGAAGCCGCCTCGATGATCCCCTGGGCGATCACATCGCAACGCATGATGCCACCGAAGATGTTGACAAAAACGCCACGCACGTCACGGTCTTCAAGGATGATCTTGAACGCCTCGGCCACCTTCTCGCGGGTCGCCCCGCCGCCGACATCCAGGAAGTTGGCCGGCTCGCCGCCGTTTTCACTGAGCACGTCGAGGGTCGCCATGGCCAGACCGGCCCCGTTGACCATGCAGCCGATATTGCCGGAGAGCTTGATGTACGAGAGGTCGAATTTTCCGGCGGTGATTTCCAGCGGGTCAAGCTGCGAATAATCCTGCAGGTCGTGGTACTCCCAGTGGCGGAACAGGGCGTTGTCGTCGAAGTTGATCTTGGCGTCCATGGCCAGCAGCCAGCCGGCCTTGGTCACCACCAGCGGGTTGATTTCGACCAGCGAACAGTCCTTTTCCAAGAGCAGCCGGTAAAGGTTGAGGATCAGCTGCACGCAGTCCTCGCACAGGCTCCCCTTGAGACCGAGCCCCAGGGCGATCCGCCGGGCCTGGTAGGAACGCAGGCCGGTGAACGGGTCGATGTCCTGGCGGATGATTTTTTCCGGCGATTTGGCCGCCGTCTCCTCGATGTTGACGCCCCCTTCGGCCGAGGCGATCAGGCAGTAGCGCGAGGCTTCGCGGTCGAGGGTGATCGACAGGTAGAACTCGCGGGCGATGCCGACCGTCTCCTCGACCAGGATGCGCCTCACCTTGAGCCCTTGCGGACCGGTCTGCGGCGTGACCAGCCGCTTGCCGAAGAGCTCCTTGGCCACCTCGTGGGCATGCTCCGGATGATGGACCAGCTGCACGCCCCCGGCCTTGCCGCGACCGCCGGCGTAGATCTGCGCCTTGACCACGCAATGCCCGCCCATCATCTTGGCGGCCCGCTCGACCTGGTCGGCGGTCAGCGCCACCCGCCCGCGGGGGACGGGGATGTCGTAGGCGCTCAGAATTTCCTTGGCCTGGTACTCGTGAATGTTCATGGGCTCCTCTCGCTGGTAACGTGAAAACGAACTATGGAACGCCGGACACAAAAAAAGGCCTGTCAGACCAACCTGTGAATTTTAACAGGAGAAGGTCGGACAGGCCAGATGTTTTATTAAAAAAGTCTTGTTAGGAAGATCTATGAAGCTTCGTCGCTACTTCTTGGTCTTTTCCCAATCCGCGAGGAACTTGGCGATCCCGACATCGGTGAGCGGATGCTTGGCCAGCTGGCTGATAACCGCCGGCGGGATGGTGCAGATATCGGCGCCGAGCAAGCCGGCGTTGAGCACATGCAGGGGGCTGCGCACCGAGGCGACGATGATTTCGGTAGCGTAGCCGTAGTTGTCGAAAATGGTCCGGATCTGCTCGATCCCTTCCATGCCGTCGTGGCCGACGTCATCGAGCCGGCCGATGAAGGGCGAAACGTAGGTGGCGCCGGCCTTGGCAGCCAGCAGGGCCTGCAGCGGCGAGAAGATCAGGGTGATGTTGATGCGGATGCCCTCTTCGCTGAAAATCCGGGTCGCCTTGAGCCCTTCCTCGGTCATCGGCACCTTGATGACGATGTTCTTGTGGATTTTCGCCAGTTCGCGCCCCTCGCGAACCATCCCCTCGGCATCGAGGGCGATGACCTCGGCGGAAATCGGGCCGTCGACGAACGAGGCGATTTCGGCGATGACTTCCTTGAAGTCGCGGCCGCTCTTGGCGATCAGCGACGGGTTGGTGGTCACCCCGTCGACCAGCCCGAGTTCACAGGCGGCACGGATTTCACTGACTTCGGCGGTATCGATGAAAAACTTCATGGGTTCCTCCTCAAAGGAAAAATAGGGTCGTATCCGGTTAACGCGTCAGCGTTTCTTGGCGGTAAATTCGTCCCGGCAACGGGCCGAACAGAAATAGTGCTTCTGGCCGCCGACGGTCTTTTCAACGGCATCCCCGCGGGGAACGTAGGTGCCGCACTGGGGATCCTGCACCATATCTTCCCCCTGGCGGCTCTTGTGCGGAGGCAGGGGCCGCTTCCCCCCGGTCAGCGTGCGGGTGACCGCGGTAAAGACGGTATAGGCCAGAAAGCCGAGCAGTCCGAATATCAGCAGTTTGATCATAGGGTCACCATCTGTCATCAAGGCGGTGCACGGCCGCCGAATCGTCGAGGACGGCATGCAGTTCGCGGATCGTTTGTCCGAGCAGCGGGTGGCTCAGGTCGGGAGCCAGTTCGAGCAAGGGGGCCAGCACGAAGCGCCGCAGGTGCAGGCGCGGATGCGGGAGCGTCAGCTCCGGCCCGGCGCAGGTGACATCGGCGTACAGCAGCAGGTCGACATCGAGGGTCCGCGCCCCCCAGCGCTCCTGCCGGATGCGGCCGAAACGCAGCTCGAGCTCGTGGCAGGCCGCCAGCAGGGCATCGGGAGCGAGGGTCGTCGCTACCCGCAGCACCGCGTTGAGATAGGCACCCTGTCCGGCCGGTCCGCCGACCGGGTCGGTCTCGAAAATGGCCGAGGCGCCGGTCACCTCGATTTCGGCATGCCGGTCGAGAGCGGCCCGGGTCTGCCTGAAGGTTGCGAGCCGGTCGCCGAGATTGGCGCCCAGGGCCAGGTACGCTGTGGTCATCGCTTCTCCCCAAAAACGTTGCGATTAAATCACAGCCGCGAGGGCGGGTCAACTTCAACGGAAGCCCAATGCCTTGCCAGCAAGACAAGGGCATGTTAATTCTAGCACAAAAGGAGTTCCCATGAACCTGACCCTGACCCTGGGCGTGGTCGACCTGGACCAGACCGCCGATTTCTACCGCGACATCCTGCACCTGCCCATCGAACGCTTCCTTCCCGGCGCAGGGCACCAGCCGCTGCTGATGCTGCGCCGGGGGGACGCAACCATCCTGTTTCGCCAACTGGAAACCCTCGAGGCCCAGCACCCGGCCCTGTTCCAGAGCCTCCACCGCCACCCGCTCGGGATCGGCATGACCCTGGAATTCATCGCCGCCGACCTCAAGCCGGTGCTGCGCGCCATTGACCGCCAGCAACTGCATCTGCTCTACGAGCTCGAGGACGACGAATTTGACCGTCATGAGATCTGGCTGCATGACCCGAACGGCTACCTGGTGATCCTCTGTCAGGAACGTCCGGATTGATCTCTCCCCCCCGGATGGTGATATACTGGCACAATGCTGCCGGAAAGGAAATCCATGCCTGAACAGAAGCCGCGCGCAAAGCTCGCCCATCGCGACCTGATCGTGAGCACCATCGACACCCTGGCCGGGCGTTACCTGCAGGGAAAAATCCAGGCGATCCGGCTGGCGATGATCGGGCTTTTGTCCGGCGGTCACATCCTGCTCGAAGACATCCCCGGACTGGGCAAGACGACCCTGGCCCTGGCCCTGGCGCAGGTGCTGGGCTTAAGCTTCGGCCGCATCCAGTGCACTTCCGACCTGCTTCCCACCGACATTACCGGGCTCTCGATCTACGACCGTGCGCAGGGTAGCTTCAAGTTCGTGCCGGGGCCTATTTTCAACAACCTGCTGCTGGTCGACGAAATCAACCGGGCCATGCCGCGCACCCAGAGCGCGCTGCTCGAGGCGATGGAGGAGGTGCGGGTGACCGTCGAGGGGACTACCTACCCGCTGCCAGAGCCGTTCATGGTGATCGCCACCCAGAACCCGGTCGAACAGGTCGGCACCTACCCGCTGCCCGAATCCCAGCTCGACCGTTTCAGCCTGCGCACCGGCATCGGTTATCCGCCGGCGGCGGTGGAAAAAGCCATCATCCGCGGCGGCAGCATCCGCGACGAGCTGCGCGACCTGCAGCCGCTGATCAGCCAGCAGCAGATCCTCGAAGCCAAGCAGGCGGTCGCCGCCGACATTTACCTGGCGGAAAAAGTGGCCGACTACATTTTCGCCATCGTCGCCGCCACCCGGGAAAGCCCGCTGCTGACCACGGGGATCTCGACCCGCGGCGGCATCACCATCGCCGCGGCGGCCAAGGCCGCCGCCTACCTCGACGGCCGCGACCACGTCATCCCCGAAGACGTCAAGGCGGTCGCCGTCGCCAGCGGCGCCCACCGGCTGATCCTGCGGCCGGAACACGAAACCCTCAGCAAGCGCGAGGTGCTCAAATCGCTGCTGCAAAAAGTATCGGTGCCGCTCAGCTGAAGCTGACCCGCTCCGGCGTCCTCTACATCGTCATGACCCTGCTGCTCGGCTTCGGCGCGGTCAACACCGGCAACAACCTCCTCTACCTGCTGGTCTCGGCCCTGCTCGGCTTCATGGCGGTCTCCGGCCTGCTCGGCAAGAGCAACCTCGGCCGACCACGGGTGCAGCTGATCCTTCCCGCTGAAATCTACGCCGGGCTGCCGGCGCCGGTCAGGGTGCGACTGCACAACGACCGCCGCCGGCCGGTCTTTCTGCTGCAGGTCGAACTGCTCGGGGAACGCGCGACCTTCAAAGTGGTCGGCGGCGGCGAAACCGCCGAAGAAGAGCTCACCCTCCATTTTCCCAACCGCGGCCGCCAGATCATCGGCCAGGCGCGGCTCAGCTCGATCTTCCCGGTCAATTTTTTTGTTCGCGGCCGCACCATCAAACTCAACCTGCCGACGGTGGTCTTTCCCGCCCCCCGTCCCTGCCGCCCCCTCGCCCCAGCCGACGAGCACCCCCGGCCGGGGGAAGCCCTCGCCGCCGGCAAGGGCCAGCAGGGGGAGATCAGCCGCATCGGCGATTACCGCGGCGGCGAGCCGCTCAAGCAGATCCACTGGAAGCTCTCGGCCCGCGGCGACCAGCTGCTGGTCAAGGAACTGGCCGCCACCGCCGCCCTGCCGGTGCTGCTCGACCTCGACAATCTGCCGGGTCACAGCCTTGAAGAGCGCCTGTCCGGCGCGACCTTCCTGGTCAACCGCTATCTGCGCCAGAACCGGCCGGTCGGCCTGCGCCTGGGCCGCCGGCTGATCCGACCGGCGACCACCCGCAGTCACCGCCTGCACCTGCTGACCGAACTGGGGACCTATGGTCAGGGTTAGGACGCTGCTCGACATCCTGGGCACCCTGATCTGCCTGGTCGGGGTCGCTCCGCTCTACCCCTTTCTCGACCTGCCGGCGAAAGTCGCCTTCCCGCTGGCCCTGGTCGCCGGCACCCTGTTCGACCGGCGCCGCCGGTACCCGCTGCCGCCGCTGGCAGCCACGACACTGTCGATCGCCTGCGTGGCCATCTATGCCCTGCAGATCAGCCGCACCACCCTGGTCGAACCGGCGGTCAACATCCTGGTGCTGCTGCTGGCAGTGCGCCTGGTCACCGAGAAGAGCGGCCGCAACTATCTGCAGATCTTCGTCCTCGCCATCTTCACCCTGGCCGGCTCCTCGCTACTGACGCTGAGCATCGCCTTTTTCGGCTACCTGGTGCTGCTGGTGGTGCTGGTCACCGTCGGCCTGGTGCTGATCAGCTTCCATGCCGTCGATCCCGAGCTGGTACTGGAGCGGCCGCAGGCGAAAAAAGTGCTGGCCGTCGCCCTGCTGCTGCCAGCGGCCTCCCTGCTGCTGATGCTCTTTTTCTTCGCCATTCTGCCCCGCACCGAACACGCCCTGTGGAACTTCCTTAACCCCGCATCGACCAGCTCGACCGGCTTTACCGACCAGGTCCGGCCGGGCCATTTCGCGGCCATCGCCGCCACCGAAGATATCGCCTTTCGGGTCAAAAGCGAACCGGTCGGTCCCGACCAGCTCTACTGGCGAACGATCGTCCTCAACACCATGGACGGCACCACCTGGATCCGCAAGGATCCGCCGGGCAATGAGGTCCTCCGGGTAACCGGCGGCGGGTCACTGCCCCAGGAATTCTTCTGCGAACCGCGCCAGGGGCGCTACCTGCCGACCCTCGACCTGCCTATGCAGATTTCCGGGCTACGTCACCGAGACGCCGGCGAACGGGTGTTCAGCGTCTACCGGCTCAGCGAGCGGCGGGTGCATTACCAGGTGACCTCGATGCCGGGAGGCCAGCTCGAACAGCGCGGGCTAATAAATCGCGACTTCTACCTCCGGCCTCCCGTTCCGGTCTCGGCGCGAGTCGCCGAAATCTCCCGCCGGATCGCCGCCGACGCTCCCACGGCCGCTGGCCGCATCGAGCGACTGCAGACCTTCTTTATCGACCAGCAACTGAGCTACGCCACCAGCGACCTGCCCGGACCGACCGACCCGGTGGACGAATTCCTGTTCGAGAAAAAACGCGGATACTGCGAGTTTTTCGCCTCCTCTTTCGCCCAGTTGCTGCGCCTCGCCGGGGTGCCGGCCCGGCTGGTCGGCGGCTACTACGGCGGCGAATACAATCAGCTCGGGGGCTACTACCTGGTCACCGAGGACACCGCCCATGTCTGGGTCGAGGCACTGCTCGAGGACGGCCGCTGGCTCCGCATCGACCCCAGCCGGCTGGCCAGCAACGCCAGCACCACGCTACTCGACACCCGCCCCCGGCAGCTCGGCATCGCCCGGCGGCTGGCCGACTCCATCGATTACTTCTGGACCCAGGCGGTGCTCACCTACGACTTCGGCCGCCAGATCCAGATAGCCAAGGGAGCCCGCAACAGCCTGCGCGGCAAAGCTCCGAGCCTGACCGTCAAACCGCTGCTGGTCGGCCTGGCGACGCTCTGCATTGTCATGCTGTTGCTGAAACAGCTGCGAAGGGGGGGAAAGAGCCGGCAGGAGCGGATACTTGCGGCTTACTTGCGCCAGGTAAAAAAATGCCACGGGCTGGCGGCGCTACCTGAAGGGGTGGGGCTGTACGAACTGGCTCGGCGACTGAACGATCCGCTCTGCCGTGAATTCGCCGAACTCTACGGCGGCGCGATCTACCGGGATCGCCGACTGACCGACGAAGAACTGCGACGGCTGCGGGAACTGGTCAGGGAATTGGGCCGCAAGGGGCCGGTTTTGGACAGGAGCTAGCTGGAGGAGGGGGCGCCGCCTTTCGGCTTGCGCGGCCGGCGTCTTCTGGGCCGTCTCGATTTGCGCCGGTCGGAATCCTCCCCTTTTCGCTTTTCCTGAAATTGCTCGTCCTGCGCCAGCGCCTCCCGCCACTCGGCGGCCAACTGGGTGCCTTCCGGGTTGTCGGCATGCCAGAGAGCGAACAGCTCGAGGGCCTGGCTGGTCATCGGATGCTGCAGGAAGCGGCGCTCCCCCCGCTTGCCGCGCCCGCGGCTGAGGCGGAAGACCCCGACCATCAACTCCCGGGCCAGGTGGCGGGTTCCGTGAGCGACATGAAAATAACCGCAATGGGGCGACAGCACCAGGCCGGCAATCCGTACCGCATCGGTGACCAGGGCCTCGCTCTCAGGGGAACAGGTCCGCAGAAACCGGGGCAGGTAAATCGCGGCCAGGGCCAAGGGTTCTTCAATCGGTACGCCGGAAGCGGTACGGGCATCGACCCGGTCGAGCAGGGCGAAGGTTTCCTCCTCCCCCTCGAAACCGGCCAGCAGGTGCGGCAGCAGCCCGAGCGCCTGGGCGTTGCGCAGCACCTCGCCGGCGACCCGGTGCCGGAACAGCTCCATCAGCTCTTCGCGGATTCGGGCCGGCGCGGCCTCGGCGATCAGCGGGGCGCGCACGTAGATCCCCTGGCGCACCGAGTCGTCGAGAGAAAAGCCGAGCCGGGCGGCGAATTCCAGCGCCCGCAGCATGCGCACCGGATCCTCGGTAAAACGCACCAGGGGATCGCCGATCACCCGCAGGCGCCGGGCCTCGAGGTCGGCCAAACCGCCGACATAATCAATAATTGAGAAGGTATTGATATCGTAGAACAGGGCGTTGATGGTAAAGTCCCGCCGAAAAGCGTCTTCCTGCGGGGTTCCGAAGATATTTTCAGTAAAGAAAAAATGGTCGGCCGGATCTTCGGGGAGATCGTCCGGACGGGCCTGACGGCGGAAGGTGGCCACTTCGATCACCTCGTTGGCGCCAAAGCGGATGTGCCCCAGGCGGAACCGGCGACCGACCAGGAAGCAGTTGCGGAACAGCTTCTTGACCTGGTTGGGCGTGGCGTCGGTGCCGACGTCGAAATCCTTGGGCGTACGCCCCAGCAACAGATCGCGCACCCCGCCACCGACCAGGTAAGCCTTGTGCCCCTGCCGGGCCAAGCGGTACAGCACCTTGAGGGTATTCTCGTCGATACTTTTGCGGGAGATGCCGTGCTCAGCGCGGGAGAGGACAACCGGCTGGCCGGCTCCTGTGATTTCGGTGGAAGGTGTCATATCAGAACACTTGAATGCGGTTGGAAAAGTGGGCCGGCAAAGCCCAAAAGCGCAGCTAATGTAGCAAACCAGCGAAGGAAATAAAAGGGTTAAAAGCGGGATTGTCAGCGCCGGACAAAAAACCTAGAATACCCTCTCCATGCAATTACCACCTTTTACCAGGGACAAGGCTTCCGAAATGCATCACAACCTGCTGGTCATTCTCGGCCCGACCGCCTCGGGCAAAACCCGCCTCGGCGTCGCTGCCGCAGGCGCCTTGAACGGTGAAATCATTTCCGCCGACTCGCGCCAGGTCTACCGCGGGATGGACATCGGCACCGGCAAGGACCTGGCGGAATACGGCGAGGTTCCCTATCATCTCATCGACATCGTCGATCCCGGCTACGAATTCAACGTCTTCGAATTTCAGCGGCGGTTTTTCGACACCTTTGCCGACATCCACAGCCGTGACCGTCTGCCGGTCCTGGTGGGCGGCACGGGTCTCTACCTCGACGCCGTGCTCAAGGGCTACCGGCTGGTGGCGGTGCCCGAGAACCCCGAACTGCGCCGGCAGCTGGCCGAACTGGACAACGAACAGCTGACCGCGCGCCTCACGTCCCTGCGCCCGCAGCAGCACAACACCACCGACAGCCTCGAGCGCGAGCGCCTGGTGCGGGCCATTGAAATCGCCGAAGGCGAAACGGCAGCCAGCGCCAAGCTGCCTCCCCTGCCCGAACTGCACCCGCTGGTCTTCGGCGTTCAGTGGGCGCGCACCATCCTGCGCCAGCGCATCACCGCCCGGCTCAAAGAGCGGCTGGAACAAGGAATGATCGAGGAAGTCGAACGCCTGCACCGTGACGGCGTCCCCTTTGAAACCCTCGAATTCTACGGTCTGGAATACCGCTTCGTGGCCCAGTTCCTGAAGGGCGAGCTCAACCGCAACGACATGATGCAGAAACTCAACAGCGCCATCCACCAGTTCGCCAAGCGCCAGGAAACCTGGTTCCGCAGGATGGAACGACAGGGCACCGCCATCCACTGGCTCGACGGCGCCGGCGATCCGCTGCGGCAACTGCTCGACACCTGGCACCAGTACTCGTAAAGGAATCGACCGTGGCCTTCCCCACCTTCACCCTGCAGCTGCCAAACTGGGTCGACACCCTGCTCAGCGACCCGCAGCAATGCTACCCGAGCGAGCAATCCCGCATGGAACTGGCTATCGCCCTGGCCCGGCGCAACGTCGAAACCGGCACCGGCGGACCCTTCGGCGCCGCGGTCTTCGAGCTGGAAAGCGGCCGACTGGTCGCCCCCGGCATCAACCTGGTCATCCCTGCCGGCTGCTCGGCCGCCCACGCCGAGATCGTCGCCCTCACCCTGGCCCAGCAGCAGACCGGCTGCTACCGGCTGGGGATGGATGGCAAGCGCTTTGAGCTGGTCAGCTCCACCGAGCCCTGCGCCATGTGCCTGGGGGCGATCCCCTGGTCCGGAATTGTCCGCCTGACCTGCGGCGCCCGCGACGAAGACGCCCGCGGCATCGGTTTCGACGAAGGGGCCAAGCCGGCGCAATGGATTTTGGAATTGGAGCGACGGGGGATCGAGGTCGTCCGCGACGTCTGCCGCAGCGAAGCGACAGCCGTGCTGCGCCAGTACCGGGATCAGGGGGGAGAAATCTACAACGGCGACGCTCAGCGCTCCTGAGGGATTGAACGTTCGGCCTGAATCGCCGGTTTGATATCAAGCAGTGGAGTGCCGCTGATGCAATCGAGGCCGCGAACGGTGACACCCGATTCGTCGATCGACTCGATCGGCAGCACCGCCGCCCCGATCGGATTGGGCCGGTTCGGCGTGCGCAGGGCAAAGACCCCGGCATAGTCTCCCGACTTGCGCGAATTCATCCGCAGCACGCTGCGATCACCGCCACCGAGCCAATAGAGGATCAGGATCGACTGCCCCGCTTCCAATCCGAGCAGACCGGGGACGAACCGCTCTTCAATCCGTAGCCGACAGAGCGGACCGGCTGAGTCGATATTGCGCGGGCAGTCCTCGATTCGCGCATAAGGGGTTTCGATCGTTCCGATAAACACCAGCTTGTCAGCCATCTGTCACCTCCGGCAAAATCACATTATGCAACATTCTTGTTGACAGCGGTGAAGGCATTTGGTATCTAATCCGTCCCGACACGAAATTGTCGTCACGAGCGGGAATAACTCAGTGGTAGAGTGCAACCTTGCCAAGGTTGAAGTCGCGAGTTCGAATCTCGTTTCCCGCTCCAAAAAAA